>NZ_JAPDDR010000014.1:0-62779 GCF_025950095.1 Luteolibacter rhizosphaerae
GCTGGTAGCGAAAGGCAAACCGAAGAAGGTGGCTTTAACCGCAGTGATGCGACAGATGCTCACGGTAATGAACTCGTTGCTCAAAACGCCGGAATTCGTCCTTGAGTAGAACACCGTTGCTCCAAAGCGGCTTCGCCGCAAAAGGGTTCACCACTCCCCACCTACGACACCCATCGTAGCGGAACGAATCCCGCCCCAGCTCCGTCCGCATCTCCTGCCTTTCCACTGATCACTCGGCACTCCCCGCCCCCACCTACTAGGCCCATCGTATCCCCTACCCCGCCCCTACCCCCATTTTCTAACAGAATCCCTCCACGCGGGGCAAAACCGGACAGCAACCGGATTTCTGCATAACGCAAATCCGTAGGTTTCCATTCATTCCTTGTCCCCCACGCGCTCCACCCCTTACCCCCATGCCCCTCGGCGAGCACCCACACACCCTCGCCAGGACCCTTACACACACAGACCACTTGATGAATCAAACCGCCCTCTCCCGAGCCCTGCTCATCGCGGCCGCCGCCCTCGGCCTGCAATCCGCCGGTGCCGCCACGGTGCTGGACCTCACGCCCACCGGCTACACCTGGAATACTGCGGATTCGGAAAGCTCCGTCTTGGGCGGACGCTCGATCTATATCCGCGCGAACGAAACCTTCAGCATCGACCAGATCACCTGGCACGGCGGCGTCACGGCCGGGAACTATGAGTTCGTGATCTACCAAGGACAGGGTGAACAGGCTGTTCTCGGTGCCATCCTCGGCAGCGGAAGCTCTGCCCTGCCCGAGGGAGCAGGCCCACAGACCATCGGTCTGAACTTCACCTTCGAGGAGAACACCGAATACGTTATCAGCTTCCGCGCCACCCCCGACACCTACGAATTCGATGGTCCCTATGCCTGGGACTATCTTTCATGGGGCGAGGAGGAGGAATCGGATCTCGGCTTGATAACCCTCTTGGACGGACGTCACGGCTTCACCCCCGATGAAAACAACAACTCCTGGACCACCCACTTCTCCATGAACGTGGTGCCGGAGCCCTCCAGCAGCCTGCTCGGCCTCGTCGGTCTCTGCGGGATCGTCCTGCGCCGCCGCCGCGCCTGATCGATACGGGCTACCATCTCCCCGAGGAAACAACCTCCCCGCCCCGCGATGCCCCCGCCCTCCCCGGCAAGGCATCGCGGGGCAATCTATTTACGGGGATCTTGCTACTACGCACATCGTAGATAGAGAAAGCGCTACGCCTCCAAGATCACAAAGTCAGGGGTCACGCTCACATCGGCAAATCTCCGCCTCCAAAGTCCCGGCAGGGACGGCAGAAATTAGCCGGTGGCGTAAGCCACCGGAAACGACGGCGCCATGTCCGAAGTCCCGGCAGGGACGACACGGAGTCAACCATTCCAGCGTCCGCGCTCATCCCGGATCGGGTGCTACACTCCGACGAACGGTGAAGCATCCGTAGTCCGCGGCGCTTCTGGTCATTCAACTCCGTGTCGTCCCTGCCGGGACTCGGTTGGTGGTCTCTCAATACCGGTGGCTCACGCCACCGGCTAATTTCTGCCGTCCCTACCGGGACTCAAGGTAAGCAGCAGAGCCCTCATCGCGATCCCCGATCTGATAGATCATGTCCTCCCATCCCCCGCCTGACCGCTCTCCGAGCGGTCCCTGCCTCCAGCCCTCAGATCTTCCCGATCCGCCCCATCACCTCCTCGAAGTCCTGCATCACCGCGGCATCCCGCCTCGCCCGGCCCGGCCTGCCTGTGGCCATGGCATCGCACACCGCACGGCGGGAGCGCCCGAAGGCCCGGGCCGTCATGCGCGGGCTCACACCCATCTTCACGCAGGCCAGCATGGCGACCACCCGCCCCCGCGCCGCCCGGGGAGAGCCGCGAGTGGGCCCCATGATCTCCCGCCACGGGCAGCCCGCCTGCCGCGCCGCCGCCTCCACACAGCGCGCCACCACCTCCGCCGCCATCGCTTGGCCCAGCTTCAGCAGCGCCTCGTTCCGGATATCTCCAAGTACGGTTTTCATCGTAGTATTCGTGGTAGCGGAAGGACTCTCGTCCTTCCGGCGGCTCGCATTTCCCCGCAGAGCGCCATGGGGTACTTGTTCGCATCCTCCCCCAGCCGGAAGGACGAGAGTCCTTCCGCTACGATGCGGCCTGCCTCCCCTCAAACCTCTGCAGCCGACCGTTGAGAAACAACGGGAACACCGTCCCCCTCTCGCCATTCCGCATCTTCGCCGCGCGGATCCCGTCCTCCTCCAGGTAGAGCACCACATCCGCATCCTGCCCGATCGCCCGGCTCTCCCGCAGCTTCCCCTGGTCATTCAACTGCGATGCCGTGAGCACCGGACACTTCAGCGATTTCGCCAGCGCCTTCAGCCCGCGCGAGACCGCCGCCACCTCCTGCTCCCGCGTTTCGTCCCGGCGCCGCCGCGCGCTCTCCACCAGCTGGAGGTAGTCGATCACCACCAGGTCCAGCCCGCCGTGGCGATCGCTCTCCGCGCGCGCGATGCCGGTGATGCGCTCCAGCGTGAGCCCGCCGCCATCATGGATCGTGAGCGCGGATTGGCTGATCTCCTCCAGCGCCCGCTGCGCCCGGGAGAGCATGCCGCGCGCGATCCCCTGCGGCCGCGTGAAGATCTCGTACGGCACCCGCGCCGTGCAGGAGGCAATGCGCGAGACCACCGCCGCCGCATCCATCTCCAGCGAGATCACCAGCACCCGCCGCTCGCCCTTCAGCGCCGCCGCCACCGCCTGCAGCATGGCCACGGACTTCCCGCAGGAAGGCTCCGCCGCCATCACCCACAGCTCTCCCGGCCGCATGCCGCCCGTGGCCGCATCCAGCGGATCCATGCCCGTGGTCAGCCCCGGCATCGAGCCCTTACTTGCGCTCTCCATCATCTGCGCGATCAAGGCGCCCACCGCCTCCCCCGCCGGGATCAGGCCGCTGCGCTCGGACAGGGCCGCACTGGTGGATTCCGTAGCTTCGCGCAGGGCCACCGTGAGCGCCGCACCATCTGCATTCCCCGTCTGCTCTGCGATCGCCAGCGCCGCGGCCAGCGCGCGACGCCGGGCGAGAAAGTCCCGCAGGATCTCCACGTGCGCTTCCCAGTGGGCCGTATTCGGCGCATAGGTATAGATGCCCGCGATGGCCCCCGGCCCGCCCAGCTCCTCGATCGCACCGCTGGCCTGCAGGTCCGTGACCACGGAGACCAGGTCCAGCTCCTTGCCTGCCGCCACGCGCTCGCCCAGGTAGCGGAAGAACTTCGCATGCGCCGGGATGCCGAAGTGCTCCTCCACGAGCCCCTCCGCCTTCCCGCGGGCGAGCATCTTCTCATCCCGCAGCAGGCCGGATAGCACCGACTTCTCCGGACCCTCCGCAACTGGTGGTACGACATTCATAGTAATCTCTCCAACCAATGACCCATGACCACTGACCCATGTCTCCGCCTCACAGCCTGAGCACCTTCTTCGGCTTGCCGTCCTTGCCGATCTCCCGTTGCTTCGCCGCCCCGGCCTCCGCCCATGCCCGGGAGGTGGCCATATCGCTCTGCCAGGAGCTCACCTTCCGCAGCGGTCCACCACCGGCCGTGCCCCGATACCAGTCCGCGGCGTTCCGCGTGTGCCACCAGAAGGCCGCCCCCTCGGGCGATAGCTGGCACATCGGCCCGTAGGCCATGGCCTGCTCCATCGTGCATACCGCCGGAGGCTCCTGCCCCCCGGGCTTTGGCATCACCCCATCCCTCTCCTCCCTTCCCTCGATCTCATCCATCTCCTCTCTCTCCTCTGATCTATCTCCTCTATGAGTAGGGTCCTGCGATGCCTGCACGGGTACCTTCAAACGATCGGGCGATGCATCCGCCGATCGTCCCGCAGCCACCACGGGAATCTCCGCCGGTGCCTCACCCTTGGCTCGGGCCGCCTCGTACTCGTCCATCCAGGGCAGACGCTTCGTCTTCGTCGTCCAGGCATTGATCATCGAGCGGTTCACATTTGCCCAGCCGCGCAGCTCGTACCAGCCGCCGCCCTTGTCCTCCACCCAGCCGGCACGGCCCGTCATGTGTTCCCAGAAGGCCTCCACATTCTCCCGCACCGCGCAGATCGAGGCCAGCTTCAGCGGATCCATCTGGAAGATCCACTGCTTCCGCGCCTGCGCATAGCCCCAGAGGCGCACCAGCACACCAAGTGCCCGCCCTTCCCCCACCATCGCGGCCAGCGCTTCGAACTTCCAATGGTAAATCAAATCAATCTCTATGATCATGTCGTGTAATTTCTGTTAGATCGTCCTTCGCATCCGCCCACGAGGCACGCCGTCAAGGGCACGTAGTCCCGCCTTCAGGCGGACGAACCCATCTGGCGTGTCCCTTCATCCTATCCGCCGTAGCGGGGGCACTTCGTGCTCCCGGCTGCTTGCATCCGCCCCGGGATCGCCATGGGCTTCTCTCTCGCGCACACCCCCAGCCGGAACGACGAAGCCGCCCCGCTACGATGGCCGTGGCGGCATGTGAGAGCGGCTTCTTCCGCCTGAAGGCGGGACTACGTGCCCTTGATGGCGTGGCGATGAGGGTGGCTTCGTGTTGTAGCGCCAGCACCGGGTGCGCTGGCTTCAGCCGGCTTGGACGGAAGGCGAGCCACCCCAGCGACTCCTCCTCACCATGACCCCGACCATCCAAGCCGACTAAAGTCGGCGCACCCGGTGCACCACGCCCCTCACGCCGCCTGTGCCTCCTGCTCCGGATCATCCGCCAGCTCGATCACCCGGCGCGTCTGCAGCACCTCCCCGCCGGGATGGTCCAGCAGCGCCATGCGGCAGGCACTCGGCAGGCTCTTGGTACGATAGATCTCGTAGCACAGCGCATTCCCCTGCCGGAGCAGCACGCCGGTGGAAAAGTCCGGCGCCTGCCCGCTCATCCGCACGCGGTCCACGCGCACCATCCGCTCCGCCTCCGATCCGGAGGCGATGGCATGTTCCTCACCCGCGTTCATGCCGCCACCTCCCTTCCCAGCAGCACGTCCGCGATCGCCCGCTCGATCGCCAGATCATTCAGCAGGTACTGCCGGGCCAGCGGCTTGCGCAGCTCGTCCCCCCAGCATTCGTGGAAGTTCGCGCCGGTCACCCCTCGCTTCTCCAGGTCATCCTTGTCCAGGATGGTGGCCCAGCCGAGATCCCGCCCGATGAGGCCCAGCGTGCGCGCCGCCCGGTTCGCCGAGCAGGTGCTGCCGGACTCCGCACCGATCAGGTAGAGCGGCGCCAGATCCACCCAGGCGCCCGGTGCCAGCTTCCCCGGACCGCCCCGCGCCGCGAAGGCCGCCGGCGGGATCGGCACCCGGTTCACCCAGGAACGCACGATCAGGAAGCGCGGATCGAAGGCGCTGCGCCCGTTATTCCCCGACCAGAAGGCCCAGGTGGGTGCCAGGCGGAACTCCCGCCAGAAGGCCCGCAGCAGCTCCTGCTCCGTGCCATCCAGGATCAAGGCATTCACCCCCGGATGGTGCACGCCGATGGCTACGACGCGTGCCGTAGCAGGATTCAGCGCGGCCTTCCGGTGGATGACCTGCCAGTACTTTTGCTCCTCCCGCTCGATCTTCGCCTTCACCCGCTCCTCATGGCGGATGTGGCTCACCTTCACCGCCGAGCGGTCGAAGGGCGGGCTGAGCCGGCCCACCGCTTCCAGGTCCGGGGCCGTCTCGATATCGAAGATGCTGATATTGCTCTCAGGGTATTTCATGGTGTCGTTTCGCTAGTTAGGGGAAAAGGGAAGGTGCCGTGTGATCAGTGAGCAGTGATCCATGGCGGAGAATCGGGAAACCAAGGCAGCCCCACCCGGGACCGCCCTTTCCACGGATCACTGCTCGCTGCTCACACGGCTATCCGGCGCAGCCGACTGCGGCTCCGGGCTGTCCCGACGGACCGCCGCCCGGTCTAACAGCGCCTTCACCGCCGCCACCGGCGGCAGCCCCGCATTCGCGGCGGCTAACAGGTAATCCTTCGTCGGCTCACCGAACCCGGAAATGGGAATCAGGACGCGACGCGAAGTGGCATCGGGCAATCGGGACATACACCAAAGTTACGCTTTCGGGTGCATCCGACAAGCCCAAAAATACACCGATTAGCGAAAATACCTCTCGACTTATTGCACCTTAGGGTGTATTCGATCTCCATGAATCCAAGCAAAGAAGACATTAAAGAGTGGTTAAAGACCACCGCCCGGAGCCGCGATTGGCTGGCCGCGCAATGCGGCAGCATCAGCAAGCGCACCGTGGACAACTGGCTCTCCAGCCCGAAGGAGATCCCCCTCGCCACCCTGGCCCTGATCGGCCGGCTGATGGAGGACGACCGGCAGGCGGAGGAGACCCGCCGCCAGCGGCAGGACCCGCAGCCGCAGATCTTCAGCGTGGAGGTGGATCTGGCCACCTTCCGGGACTACTCCCGCGCCGCCCTGGAATCCCGCATGACCCTGGAGGAATGGATCATCCACACCTGCGATGCCGAGGTGGGCCGGATCGCGCGGGACAAGGTGATCGCCCTGCCGCCTGCCCTCTCCGCCAGCCGCATGCTGGAGGAGGCGGAGCACTGGCTGGACCTGCACGGCGGCATCGCCGCCGGCGCCCGCATCTCCTCGGACATCCAGCCGGAGCCCGTGCGCGTCTCCCGGGACTACCCGGCGGATCACTACGCGCTGCGCGTCTTCGGCCGCTCCATGGAGCCGAAGATCCGGGACGGCGCGCTCATCATCGTGAAGCACTGGCACGGGCAGGGTTTCCCGCGGAAGGGCAGCATCGTCGCCTACTCCGACGGCCAAGGCGCCACCCTGAAGGAATTCGCCTACCGCAAAGCCCAGCCCGGCGAGGATGCCGACACCTTCGGCAACATCCCCGTCCTCCGATCCCTCAACAAGGAGTTCCCGGACATCCAAACCCTCGAAGGCGGCAGGATCGACGCCGTGCTGGTGGGGGTGGAGTAAGGGAGAACGGTGATAACGCCAGCCATCCTCCGGATGCGGTTTACCGCATCCGGAGGATGGCTGGTATATCCGACTTTGCCAAGTTTATTCGTTTGACACCACTCGTATGCCATGGCGATGTCTTGTAAGACATCGCCATGGCATACGAGAAAGAGAACAAGGAGCCCCTCTCGCCCCTTCCCCTGAAGGAGCGCTGGGATCTCGTGTTCAGCGGGTTGAGTTCGCTTCTCAGCTCCACCGACTCGGCTCACCCCGTGTCCCGGGTCTGGCGTCACTCGGATCTGGCCGGGGAGATCGCCTCGATTGCGCAGGCCCACGTGGCGGAGCTGACGACGAATTTCCCTCCGGCCCGGGAGGTGATCGAGCGCATGGTGCACATCGGCTGGGCCAAGCTCCTCCCCACCCTCACGCCCGCCGGGAAGAAGGACGAGCACCTCTACCTGATCGACATGGAGGCCCCCGCGAATGAACTGCCGGGCGTGCCCGAGCTCCTCCAAGGGGCCGAGCCCGGCGGCGTGCTCTGCTACTTCGGCGCACTGGAGCTCCACGAGCTCAGCACCCAGCTCCCGGCCTTCTACCACATCGCGCGCCTGGAAGACCCGCGGCCGCCGACACCCGCCGCAAAAACCCCGAAGCCGAAGCCCGAAACCACCGGCCCGCGCAAACCCCGCGATCCGCTCGGCACCCTGCGCTTTCACTACCAGGGCATCCCTTGCTACTCCACCCGCCGGGATCGCAGCCTCGTCCCCGGCACCCAGCTCCGCCAGCAAGGGCCGCGCACCCTGCTGCGCACCACCACGCTGGAGCAGACCCTGCTGGATACCCTGCTCCACCCGCTCCGCTGCGGCGGGGAGGCCACCGTGCTGGAGGCATGGGAGCGCGGCCTCCGCCGCTGGAATCCCGAGCGCATGGCCCGCCATCTCGAAGCGATCGCCCGCGATGACTTCGACCGCCGCACGGGCGCCATGCTCGAACTACTAGATGCATCGGAGGAGCCCGCCCTCACCCCGCGCCTGCGAGCGGCCAAGGCACGCTGGCAGCACACCGCGGATGCAGAACCCATCCCGCTGCTCCACGGCCTCGACTACTCCCGGGTCTCCTCCGGGTGGGGCGTGACCCTTCCCTGACCTCACCATGGGCCCCGACCAACAGCGCGCATGGAAGGACTCCGTGCTGCAGGAAGTTTTGCAAGCCATCGCCCGCCAGCTGGAGTTGAGGCGCGTCATCATCTTCAAGGGCGCACGCATCCTGAATCTCCATCTCGGCACGACGCGGCAGTCACTCGATATCGATTCGAATCTGGATGCCGACTTCCACGAGAGCATGTCCGGCCCTGAAGAAGAGGCCGCATGGTTCCAGGAACATCTTCTAACAGCACTGCACCGTCACTTCGAAGACCAGGATCCGGTCCGCTTCACGCTCGACTCCGTGGCCGTGCGCAGGAATCCGCCGCGCTTCCCGCACCCCCGTGGTTGGGACATGCTGGTGGCGGAGATCCGCCTCACCGATGAACGTTTCCGCGGGGTGCGCGGCCTGCCGGTTCTGGAGCTGGAGATTGCCGCACCCGAGCCCTTGGGACCGCACGCGGTGTGTGAACTGGCGATCGATGGCGCCAGCATCCAAGCCTACACGCTGCATCGCATCGCCGGGGAAAAGCTGCGGGCCTTCCTCACCTCGCTCCCTGCCTACCGGCAAAAGATGAGCGGCGGCGAACGGGCAATGCGCGTGAAGGATCTCCACGATCTCAGCCGCATCCTGAACGCACGCCCGATCTCCGATCACCGCTTCTGGTCCGCAGCCGCCGCCGAGTTCCGGCTCGCCTGCGAGAGCCGCCGCGTCGATTGCGAGGGACCGGTCACCTTCAAGCAAAACCCGGAGCTCATCCGCCGAGCCTACGAAGGCGATGCCTCGCTCAGCGCGATCCCATGGGAGGAGGCGGAGCAAGCCTTGGATCAGGTGCTCGCCTTCCTCGCAGAGCAGGGGACATTCCCGCTCCACTTCCCGGCCTGAGCCCCCCACCTCAAAACTCCTCCGCCTCGATCTCCTCGGTCTGGAGGTTGCCGTGTTCGACCTTGTAGAGGGTGATGGTGTAGCCGCTGACCTGGTTGCCGGTCTGGCGGAAGTTGAAGGCCTCATCCGCCTTGGAGTAGGCAGTGTCCGGACCGAAGAGGTAGGTATCGCCATACCACTTGTCGCCGGAGGCATACTTCACGGTGAAGTTCCCCAGCGGCACGTCCACCTTCACGGTGCTGCCGCCGCGGACGAAGACGGTCATCACCGGCTTGCCGGTCGCGGCATCCGCCAGCTTCACCAGGTGGTGGCTGTCGTAGGCGGACTTGATCTCGAAGGGCGCGAGGCGCTTCTGCTTGCGGTTCGTCATGCGGACCTCGCCGTCCTTCGGCAGCGGCTTCTCCGGCTGGGTGAAGGGCGGCTTCTCCGGCTTCGGCTTCGCGGCAGGTGCAGGGGCCGGCTTCGGCGGTTCCGGGTCCACCGGATTCGCCGCCAGGAAATCCGCCATGGGATCCCGCGCGTAGGAAGGCAGCTTCTCCGGCTTCGGCGGCGAGGAGAAGCGGTAAGGCTGCCCTGCATCCGCATATCGATCGTAGTCCGATAGCAGCCGGTCATCGCTGTATCTACGACCCCCATCGTAGGAGGACGGGCGCGAGGGCGCCGGGTCCTTCGCCGGCGATGAATAGGATGGATACGACGACGAGGAGGATGAGGAGCCCGCGGACGCCAGCCCCAGCACCTCATGCTCCCGGTAGTAGGGCCGGTCCTTGTTCCCCGCCTGCGCCACGGAGAAGGCCAGCGCGTAGGCCGCGAAACTGGCACCCACGATGCCCGCCGCCATCACCGGCCGCGCCGTGGAACGCTTCAGCGGCGGATGCGAGGCCAGCTCGCGGAAGTCATCCTCCTGCGCGAAGTAGGCGTGGTCCCGCTGATTCACCGCCACCCGGATCTTGTCCCGGAAGCTATTGATCACCCCGGCCATGATCGAGTAGGTCAGCTCGGGCGAGACGGTGAACTCCTCCGCGGACTTCGTGCCGAAGATCATGCGCACGCTGGTATGCTGGTAGCTGCCATTCCGGTGGTGATGCGTGGCGCGCACGTCCTCCAGCTCCCACAGCGGCCAGTACCACACGCGGTCGAAGCGGGTGCGCATGATGTAGAGCGGCGTGATCAGCAGCCATGACTTCAGCGCGGAGCGATGCCAGCGCACGATGCGCAGCAGGTTCAGCCCCTGCAGCACGCCCACCACCAGGGAGATCCCCATGAGCCACTGCTGCTCGCCCTCCCGCCAGCGCAGCGAGGCCGTGCCCATGGTGTAGAGATACCAGAACCAGCCGCTGAAGACGATGGCAAGGAAGTAGTTCCAGCCCACCCCGCCCTGCGCCACGCGGTACTGCACCTTGTTCTGCCCGGACACGCGGTCCCGCAGGCGCTGCTGCACCGCCGGCGGCAGATCGGAGAAATGGCAAGTGCCCGAGCCCGATGCCGGAGCGGCAGGCGCGGGAGCAGGCTGCGGTGGTGCCTGATAGGCCCGCTGCCCCGCGGAGGAAGATGACGATGATGATGATGACGATGCGGCCGCTGCGGGTGCAGGCTGCGGGGCCCGCCCCTGCGCGCCCGCCTCCTTCAGCGTGGCATAGGCGGCATTCAGCTCCTTCAGCATGTCATTCGCCAGCTCCCACTCCGCCCGCTGCGAGACCTGATCGAAGCGGTCCGGGTGCAAGAGCTTGCTGCGCAGGATGTAAGCCTTCCGGATTTCTTCCGGCGTGGCCGTGCGCGATACGCCGAGCACATCGTAGGGATCTCTGCGGGACATGGTGGAGGAGGAGTAAGGGGGAACTGCTTCGGAGAGATATCCCCCGCGCGCAGTCCGGCCTATCTAGCAGCCTGCCCCGGCATCACCAAGGACAGACTCCGCGCCTACGCCTTTGCGGAAGGGGAAACTATTCCCACATTCCCCTGCCCGCCCCCGCCTGCTACAGGTCCGCAGCATGAAGCTCATCCCCACCCTGCTGCTCACCCTGGCCGCGCTCACCCTGCACGCTGAGGAGGAAGCACCTGCCCCGGTCCGCCCGGAGCCCAAGCCGCCGCTGATGCTGCCGGATCCCGTGCCGCTCGCCCCGCTGGATCCCCTGGACGAACTGCCCGGGCAGGATGAGCTCGACCGCTTGATCGACCCGAAGGACCCGCACATGGCCGCGCTGGAGGAGATTATCCTGGAAAAGGCCGGCATGAGCGCCACCTGGCCGGATGTGGAATATGCGGAAGTACGAGGTTACTTGTACTTCCCCGGTCAGGGAGACCTCCTCGGCGAGGGCGCGGAGGATTCCATCATCAAGGGCCTGAAGCTCCACCCCGCCACCACCAATCCCGAGGGCGCGAAGCTGAGCGCGGAACAAGCCACCCGCCTGCTCGATGCCATCCGCCCGGCGAAGTGGCCGCGCCAAGGCACCGGCTGCTACCTCCCGCACCACGGCTTCGTCTTCTACGATCAGGCGGGCAAGATCGTCGCTCACGTTTCTCCCTGCCTCCTGTGCAAGAACGGCCGCGCCGAACCCGGGAACAAGAACCTCAGCACCTGGGACTTCGCCGCCCTGTCGAAACTCGTCACCGAGCTCGGCCTGCCCGTTTTCAAGGATATCGACGAAGCCGAGGCCTATTATGAGAAAGAGGTGAAGGTAAAAGCCAAGCCCGCGGGGAAGTGAGCGGCCACGAATCGACTTCCTCTTAACGGCCGATTTGATAAGGCAACTTTCTCATGAAGTTCATCGCCACGATTCCTTTGATCTTCTCTCTGGCCACCTTCGCGGTCTCGGCAGATCCGGAAAAGAGCAGCACGGACCAAACGGCTCCCGCGAAGAAAGCGATGAGCGCCACCTGGCCGGACGTGGAGTATGCGGAATTACGAGGCTACCTCTACTTCCCGGGCGGCAAGTGGATCCAATCATGGGAGGGCCGCGAACCCATCCTCAAAGAGGGCAAGCTCCACCCCAACGTGGTGAACCCGGAGGGAGCGAAACTCAGCCCCGCACAGGCCGAACGCCTGCTGAAGTCCGTGCGCCCCTGCACGGCCAGCGTCAAGGGCGATGCCTGTTTCCTGCCGCATCACGGATTCGTCTTCCACGATAAAGCGGGCAAACCGGTGGCAGCTCTTTCCATCTGTTTCCTGTGCGAACTCGGTCACGCCCATCCGGGTGAGATCATCGCCTCCTCATGGGAGTTCGAGGAACTTGAGACGCTCATCACCGAGCTCGGCCTGCCCGTCTTCAAGGACATCGACGAAGCCGAGGCCTACTACGAGAAAGAGGTGAAGGGGAAGGCGAACGCCAAGCCCGCGGCGAAGTGAGGCTATCCCGCGTGCTACGACATCTATCGTAGCGGAAGGAATCTTGTACTTCCGGCTGGGGGCGTCCGCGAGAGAGAACCCCATGCCCGTCTCCGGGCAGACTCACCCCGCCGGCCGCTACTCCAAAGACCCGCCTTGCCATCGCGCGTATATCCCCCTCATCCTTCCATCACCCGCTCCGCATGAAAAAGAAGCGCGCCCTCCTCCTCTTCGCCACGCTCGCCCTGCTGGTCGGCGGCTACGCCGCGTGGTGCGGCCGCATCTTCTACCTCCACGTGCCCACTCCGGAGATGACCGAGCTGCCGGAGGAATACCGTGCGGATGCCCGCGCCCTGATCAAGCAGCACGGCCTGACCGACCCGGAGCCCTTCGAGACCAAGCGCTTCCTGGAACTGCTCGCCCAGCCCTACGACAGCGATCCCGAGCCCGTCATCATCGGCCCGTGGACCGGCCCGGAGAACGTTTCCGCCTCCCGCATGCGCGTCCCCTTCCGATACACGAACCGGCAGATCGTCTTCTGGAGCACCGGCATCGGCTGGACCGCCATGGTCACCGACTACGTCCCCGGCAGCGAGACCATCGAACGCCGCCGCCTGCGCAAGGCCGGCGACGCGGCGCCATGAAGAAGAAGCGCGCGCTCCTGCTCTTCGGCAGCCTCGGCGTGCTCACCCTCGGCTATGTCGCGTGGTGCGGGCGCTCCCTGTATCTCTCCGTCCCCATCCCGGATATGACCGAACTCCCGGAGGAACATCGCGCCGAAGCCAGGGCGATCATCGCCGAACGCGGACTCGACAAGCCGGACTCCTTCGAGTTCGGGAGCTTTATCAAGCTGCTGTCCGCCCCTTACAAAGGCGAGCCCGGTGAAATCGTCGTGCACACGACGGAATCCGGCGACACCTATGTAGATCGCTTCAGCCCCGGCCGACGCCACTACCGCCTTTATGCGATTTTCTCCCGCACCCGGAGCGGCGCATGGTATCTGCGCGGCTGCCATATCGATGGCAAGTGGCGACCGGACCGCCTGCTCGGCGACTCACCGTAGTGCAAGCAGGCCCACGAACTACGACACTCATCGTAGCGGAAGGACATGCCATGGGGAACATCAGCATCCCTCCCCGCCCCGGAGGGGCATCGGAACTTAGCCGGTGCGCAAGCGCAGCGCAGCCACCGGTTAGACCCGCCACACCATTCGCGTCCCGGAGGGCCGCCGGAAATCCCCGGTTCACCCCGCCACTCACCACAGCTCCCGCGGCCCTCCGGGACGCCAATCATTTGTCCGCACCTACCGGTGGTTTCACCACCGGCTTGTATCTTCGCTTTGTCCGCCCGGCGTGCTTTCATACCCGCCATGCGTCCAAGCGGGTGACCGGGCTTGCACCCCGGCCACCCGGCCTGCGGCGAGTCCGTCACCGGCTCGGGTATCCTCGCGGATAACCCGAAACTTAGTTGGGACCGTCGCGGGCCATTGGATCGCCAGTTCGAACCGTTACATGAGCCGTTCCGGTGCAATCCGGGCGAGCTCGCATCACAAGCCTGAACGAACCGACTCCATGAATATCCTACCGGAACCACCCCCTCTCGTCCACCTCGGTGTCGACGTCGCCAAAGCCGAACTCGTCGCCGATTTCCAAGGCAGGATCCGCCGCTTCGGCAACGATCCCAAGAGCATCTCCGCCCTGATCAAGGCGGCCTCGCTCGTTCCCGGCATCCCGCACCTCGTCTGCGAGGCCACCGCCGGGTACGAACGCCAGCTCGCCGCCGCCGCCATGGACAAGGCGGTCCGCGTGAGCATCGTCCCGCCGCTGCGAGTGCGCGAGTTCGCGCGCGCCCACGGGCGGCTCGCCAAGAACGATCCGCTCGATGCGGCCCTGTTGAGCCGCTTCGGTGCCTCGGTCGGCCCGCGGCCCTTGCAGCCCAAGGACAAGATCCGCCTGCAGCTCGACGACATCATGCGCGCCCGCGCCGAACTCATCGATTCGATGCAGCGCGAGCTCAACCGCGCGGAACACCATTATTGCCCCGTGGTGGTGCGTATCCACAAGCAACTCGCCGCGGGCTACGCCAAGCATATCGCGACGCTCGAGGCCAAGGCCGCCGCGCTCATCGCCGGGGACCGCGATCTCTCGGAAGCCGACGCTCTCCTGCGGGCCGTTTCCGGGGTCGGCCCGCAGACCAGCCGGACCTTGCTGGCCTTCCTGCCCGAACTCGGGCATGTCGGTCGCAGGACCATCGCGGCACTGGCCGGTCTGGCACCCTACGACCGGGACAGCGGGAAGTCCAAGGTCAGGCGCTTCATCCAAGGTGGCCGCGGCCAAGTGCGCAAGGTGCTCTACATGGCATCGCTGGTGGCCATGCGTCACAACAGCGTGCTCAAGGAGTTCTATCAGCGGCTGCGCGACGCAGGCAAACCCTTCAAGGTCGCGATCGTCGCGGTTGCCCGCCACCTGCTGGTCCACCTCAATGCCATCATCGCCAGAAAACTCGAAATCCCCATTGCGGTTTAAGACCGTTACTAAGTTCCCATACCCCTCCGGGGCGGGATCAGTCGCCCATCCCGCGGAGCGATAAGGAGCGGGGACATTCTTGTCCCCGTTCAACACGCTCACCCCGACCACAAGAATGTCGTCACCCCTTACGCTACCCCCTTTGGAGCCGCAGGCTCCTTGGAGTGCGCGCGAGCATCGCCGCTTTCGAGCGAGTCCCCGCACCGCAGCGCCATGACGAGAGTGCTTCCGTCCTCCTTAAGCACCCACACACCTCTCCCACCTACGACATCCATCGTATTAAAAAGCCCGCCACCCCCTCAAGGCGCGAACTCCACCCTCAGCCGCAGCGGCTTCGGGCCTTCCGGCACGTCCAGATCCAGCGGGATCTGCACCGTCACCTCCGTGCAACCGTTCTCCAGCCGGCGGCGGGTGATCTCGCCCGAGCCCTTCCACGGTGCCCGGCCGTCCTTGCGCGCGATCTCGATCCGGTTTCCGGCATCCGTCACCAGCTCCACCACGTAGGACACATCCCGCGGCACTTCCGCCGGCAGGACGAACATCATCAGCGGCTCCGGCGGATCACCCAGAAAGGCCAGGGTCGGCAGCTTCTCCCAGGCATCCGGATCGTTCACCGGAGCCAGATCGAAGGCGTAGGCCATCAGGTTCGTGATCCCGTCCGTATCCAGATCCGCCTCGGGATCCGCGAACACGCCTACCAGGCCGTTCGCATCCGCCCACTCGAAGTAATCGTCATCCCCCGCCGACGCCGGCAGCAGCCCTGCAAAAAGCAAGCCACAGGCGAGGAAAAGGGGACGGCAGGACATGAGGGCGAAGAAGATAACTAATCCGCCCCCTCCGTCCAGCCCGGAATCCGGCAGCCGGAAGAGCAGGCGCCAGCGGATGAAACCCACTCTGCCGCAAAAGGTAGCGGAGGTGATTCGTGCTTCCGGCGGGGCAGACCATCCCGGAGACGAGCACGGGGTTCCTTCCCGATGATTCCCCCAGCCGGAACGACGAAGCCGTCCCGCTACCATCGAGCCCACCACCGCCGCTTGGAATCTTGCGCGGATTTTCCCCCACCTCCCGGGCCGAATCCCCTTCCCCGCACCGGAGATATACCATTGTCTCCGCGTCATGATCCTCCGCCCCCTGCCCCTATCCCGGCTCAGCCTATGTCTCGCCAGCCTGGCCATCCCGCCGCTGATGAGCTCCGCGCACGCCGCCAGCCTGCACTGGGATGGCGGCTCCACCGGACCGGATGCCGAGGGCGGCGCGGGCACCTGGAGCACCGCCACGGATGTCTTCAACTGGGACAGCGCCGCCACCGCCGGTAGCGATGTGGCATGGACGGATGGCTCGGACGCCGTCTTCGGCGGCAGCGGCGGCGCGGTCACGGTCTCCGGCACGGTCAGCGCCACCTCGCTGAACTTCGCCGCGGCAGGCTACTCCACCACCGGCGGCACTATCGCCCTCACCGGCACCCCGCTCATCGATGTCGCGGGGAATGATGTCACCCTCGGCTCGGTCCTCTCCGGCTCCGCCGCGATCCGCAAGACCGGCACCGGCACCCTCACGCTCTCCGCCTACAATACATTCTCCGGACAGCTCACCATCGAGCAAGGCACGGTGAAGACCTCTGGCAGCGGCCGCATGGGAGGCACCACGAATGGCACCGTGGTGCTGCCGGGTGCCACCTTCGACGTGAATGGAAACTACCACGAGGGCGAACTCTTCACCATCTCCGGCGCCGGTGTGAACGGCGCGGGCGCGATCGTGAACACCGGCCCTAACAATTCCGAGGCGGTGCGGCAGGTGGCACTGGCCGGGCCAGCCACCGTGGGCGGCACCGCCCGCTGGGATATCCGCCGGCTGAGCAGTGTGGGCTTCTTCACCATGGGTGGCCACACGCTCACGAAGACCGGGCCCGCAAGCGTCCATCTCGTAAGCATCACCGTGGGTAGCCCGGGGAATATCGATATCCAGCAGGGCAGCTTCTGGGTGGAGTCCAGCACCTCGCTGGGCGGCAGCGCCGCGAACAAGATGACCGTGCGCAGCGGCGCCGCCCTCAGGCAGTGGGATAACGCGGTGGCCCAGAATTGGACTGCGGACTTCGAGCCCGGGAGCAGTTGGATCGTGGATTACCGGAACTCCCGTTGGGCTGGTCCCGTCATCCTGAACGGCGCGACCACCTTCGACATGACCCGGGAGTGGAACCCCATCGGAGTGCTCACCACGAGCGGCGTGATCAGCGGCGCAGGCTCGCTGCGCAAGGTCGGCCCCGGCACCTTGGAACTCGCCGCGGCGAATACCTATACCGGCGGTACCACCGTGGATGCGGGCACGCTGGTGCTGAATGCCGCGGGCTTCTCCGGTATCGGCGCGCTGCGCGGGCCGCTCACGGTGAATGCCGGTGCCACGCTCAACCTGCCGGTGCAGGATTCGCTCGGCTACGTGGGCGGCCTGCGGGTCAGCGAGCTGAATATCAACGGCGGCCTGGTGGACCTGCCCCTGGTGGAGAACGAAGGCGTGCCGGTGGCGAACTACAACCGCGTCCCGGCCCTGAACTTCAGCGGCGGCATGCTCCGCACCAATGGCGGCGAGAATGCCGCCGACGCCATCAACTACTACCTGCTGGCGAATGACGGCGTGCTGAACAGCCTGCCCGCAGCGGACACCGCGGTGCTCTCCGGTCGCCTGCAACTGGGCACGGGCGTTGCGATCTACCGCTCGCACATCCATGTGGAAAAGGGTGATGCCGCCGAGGGCCTGCGCATCGATGCCGCCATCACCGGCAGCAATCCTTCCTCCGGCTTCCGCAAGGATGGCGATGGCCTGATGGTGCTGAACGGCCCGGCCGTCTATCCGGGCCTGACGCAGGTGGAGGATGGCACGCTTCTGTTAGGCCAAGATGGCGAGCTGCCCGCATCCACGCTGCAGGTGGAGGATGGTGGCGGCTTCGGCGTGAAGACACCGGGCAAGACCTTGGCCGCCATCACGGCGCAGGATGGCAGCACGCTGATCCTCCCGGCCGTGGCGGACGCCACCACCACGGTGAGCGGCGCACTGGATCTCACCAGCGGCAGCATCGCCATCGCCCCGGTGCTGGGTGCGGATACCGCGGCGGGCACGTACGATCTCATCACGGCGGGCAGCATCACCGGCAGCGGCATCCCGGTGCTGGATCTCTCCGCCGCCTACGGCCCCACCCGCGCCAGCGGCAGCGTGGCGGTGAATGGCAACAAGCTGCAGCTCACCGTGACCGGCACCGGCGCGGATCTGCTCTGGAACAATGCCTCCGCCGGCGGCGTGGCGAATGGCACCTGGAATGCCACACTGGCGAACTTCTCCAGCGGCACGGGCAACGAGGCCTTCCAAGCCTTCGACTCCGTGACCTTCCCGGATGGCGCGGGCGGCACGCGGACCATCGCGCTGGAAGGCCTGCTCGCCCCGGCACGGCTCACGGTGGATAACTCCGCCACGAACTATGTCTTCAGCTCCAGCGGCGCGCTGGCGGGCGCGGGCTCGCTGGTGAAGACCGGCAGCGGCACTCTCACCCTGGCCGGGCCTAACAGCTACACGATGACCGGCCCCATCACCGCCGCGGGCGGGGTGCTGGACTTCGGGCACAAGACGATCACCGCCGCCGGTCTCACGCTGGCAGGCGGGCAATTCAACAACGCCACGGCGCGGCTCGCCGCGATCGACCTGCAGGCCGGCAGCAGCAATGCACGCCTGATCTCCACCGCCCCCTGGCGGAAGACGACAGCCGGCGACGTGAGCCTGACCAATGCCAACGCGATGAGCGCGCCTGGTAGCGTGGAGGCGGGCACCCTCTTCGTGGGGAATCCCGCCGCACCGGACACCACCGCCACGCTCGGCGGTAGCGCACTGATCGGGATCGCGACCGGCGCCCGCGTGGTCTACAGCCACGGCGAGGGCACCCCGGTGATGCCGCACTCCTTCAGCGGCGGCGGCGAATTGCACCTCGTGGGGGTGAAGAGTTCGACCAACGTCCTCACGCAGTTCCAGCTTACCGGGGATAACCGCGCCCATACCGGCCCGCTGACGCTGACGAATGCGCGGATCACGGCGGAGAACGGCACGGAGATCGGCAGCGGTCCGCTGCGGATTGATGGCCGCGCCTCCGTCACGATCAAGAATCGCACGCTGGCAAACGCCATCGACGTGGCGGCCGGCGGGACCTGGAGCAATGGCTCCGGGGCCAGCGCGGGACTCAGCCTCACCAATGTCACGCTGAGCGGCCCGATCACGGTGCGGGACGGCATGACCTTCTCGTTCAGCTCCGCGGCTTCGTCGCGGAATGCGATCAGCGGCCCGATCGCGGGCGTGGGGCCGGCAGGCTTGCTCTACTTCAGCGGCAGCAGTAACAGCGAGATGCTGATCTCCGGCGCGACCGGCTACACGGGATTCATCGCGACCGCCGGGACGGGCTCGACACTGCGGTTGAACGGCAGCACGGCTGCTACGACAGTTACCGTAGGTAGCAATACCGCGCTCGCGGGCAGCGGCACGATCGGCAGCGGCGGCGCGCTCACGTTCAACAACCTTGGGACCCTCAAGACGGGCATGGCTGGCAGCGCCCTGACGGTGAATGGGGATGTGACTCTGGCCGCCTCGACCAAGGTCGCCCTGGAGCCCGGCCCGGGTACCGTGCTGGACGGACCGGTCACGATCCTGAACTACACCGGCACGCTCAACGGCACCACGGCGAACCTGGCCATGGATACCCCGGCCCATTACCGCAAGGCGGTATTCGCCATCGAACCCGGAAGGATCACCCTGGATGTGGGTGTGAAGGAGCTGGACTGGAAAGGCAGTTCCGGTGCCGCGTGGCAGTTGCAGGGGCAGCCGGTCTGGTCGAGCGGCATCAGCAGCGTGATCTTTTGCCGCGGAGATCATGTCCGCTTCGCGGACCGGGTGGGACTCAATGTCATCACCATCGGCGGGACTTCGGCGGTCCAGCCCTCTTCGGTCCTGGTGAATAACAGCCTGTCCGAATACCGGATCCCGAACATCATCGAAGGCGGTGCCACCTTCACGAAGGCTGGCAATGGCAAGCTGGTGCGCTCCGGCATCAGCACCTACAGCGGCGGCACCACCGTGAATGGCGGCGTGCTGGATGCCAGCGCCCAATCGCTGGGCACCGGCCCCGTGCTGGTGAATGCCGGCGGCACGCTGGCTGGAGATGCGGTCATCCCGGGAGCGGTCACCATCCATGGCACGGTGGATCCCGCTTCATCCGTCGCGATCTATCCTCCCGTTATCCAGACCGGCCCGCTCGTGCTGACCGGCACCTACCGCTGCCAGCTGGACACGACCACGAATGACCGCCTGACCGTCACGGGCGATTTGAACCTCACCGGTTCGACCTTGGTGGTGGAGCCCGTCTTCAATTCCGCCAGCGCGCCGGAGAATTTCACCATCGCCAGCTACACCGGAAATCTCACCGGCAGCTTCGCCACCGTCAGCGGCATGCCGGCCGGATACGCACTGAAAGTCCAGCCGGAGCAGAAGCGCATCGTGATCGCGCTCAGCGTCGTCGCGGATTGGGCCGCGGGCTATCCCGGCCTGGCCGACACCACTCCCGATGGCGACCCGGATCGCGACGGGATGACGAACCTCATGGAATACACGCTGGCCGGCGACCCCGGCGTGCCGGACGCCTCCAAGCTACCGCTGCAGACGCTCACGGAAGATTCGCTGATCATCCGCTACAGGCGGAACGATCTCTCCAGGGATACCACCACGCAGACCATCCAGTGGGGCAGCAGCCTGGGCACATGGAGCGAGATCCCCGTGACCCTCGCCAGCTCCCCGAACGTGCAAGTGGTGGAGAACGGCAGCGCGCCGGATGACATCACCGTGACCATCCCCCGCGTCCCCGGGAAGATGTTCGCCCGCTTGAAGGTCGTGGAGAAGTGAGCGGATAAGGAGCAGCGACATTCCTGCCGTCGGGGTGGATCCACCGTAGCGGAAGCACTCTCGTGCTTCCGGCGGCTCGCGTCTCCCCGCACATCGCCATGGGAATCTCTCTCGAATCCTCCCCCAGCCGGAACGACGAAATCATCCCGCTACCTTGGACGCCTACTCCCCGCCCCGGAGGGGCATCGGAACTTAGCCGGTCGGCAAGCGCAGCGCAGCCACCGGTTAGGCCCGTCGAGTGATTGGCGTCCCGGAGGGCCGCCGGAAATCCCCGGTTCACCCCCAGCACTCACCACAGCTCCCGCGGCCCTCCGGGACGCCGATCCTTCCTCCACACCTACCGGTGGTTTCACCACCGGCTTAGTTCCGATGCCCCTCCGGGGCGAAGCATCCCAGCTTCCGCCATCACGCACATCACCGACACATCATCCCTCCCGCCGCGCTCCAGCGCCCACTCCGCTTGATGCTTGGAAGATCAGCGATGGGTTACTTCCCCATACTCCACCCTTTCCAAAAACAAACCATCCGGCGGCGCACAGAAGGGCGACTTGCCGCCGGGCAAGCCCTTCGCCTGATCCAGATACCCCGCCACCTGCGCCAGGCCGATGCGTCCCTGCGCGGCTTGGATCGCCGTGCCTGTTAGAAGCCGCACCATTTTGTACAGGAAGCCATCGCCGGAGTAAGTGATCCGCCAGCCCCACTCCAGCGGAGCGAGCTCCACCGCTGTCACCGTGCGCACGTAGCTCGTCTCCTCCGTCTCGTAACCACGCTTCGCGCCGAAGGCCTCGAAGTCGTGCCGCCCGATGAAAAGGTCCAGCGCCTCCCGCAGCGTGTAGGGATCCAGCTGCCGCGGCAGGTGCCAGGCCAGCCCTGCGCGGAAGGGCGTGAGCACCGGCTCCGTGGAGATGTCGTAGCGATAGGTCTTCCCCGTGGCCCCGTAGCGCGCGTGGAACTCCGCCGGCACCTCCTCGCAGCTCATGATGCGGATGCAGTGCGGCAGCTTCGTATTCAGCGCCGGCACCCAGTTGAAGGGATTCATCGTCAGCTCCTCCGGCGCCTCGAAGTGCGCGATCTGCCCCAGCGCGTGCACCCCGGCATCCGTGCGACCGGAGCCGTGCAGGCGCACCGGCTGCTTCGCCGTCTCCGCGATCGCCTTCTCGATGAAGTCCTGGACCGTATTCCCCTCCGGCTGCGACTGCCAGCCCGCGAGCGTCCGGCCATCGTAAGCGATCGTCAATTTCAAGCGCACGCGCGGAGCGTGGCGGGCCAAGAGCCAAGAGCCAAGAGCCAAGAGACGGGGGCTTCAGCGCAGATCCGGCAGCGGAGCCGGGGGCAGCACATTCTCTTCTCCCTTTGCTGCTTCCTCTTCCTCGCCGGGCATCACCACCCGCTCGCCCGCCATCACTGCATTCGCCGCTTGTCGCACCTCTTCCGAGATCAGCGGCGAGTTGATCAGATGCGCCAAGGCGGGCCCCGGGAGCGGAGGACCGCCACGCGTCAGCCGCTGCATCACCGCATAGTCGCGCTTCTGCGGATCCGGGATCATTGCCAGCATCCGGTCCGTCGCCGCCAGATCTCTCATCGAGTCCTCATAAATCGCCGACATGAAGATCACCTGCTTGTCCCGGCCCTCCGGCTGCCATGCCTCCAGCCAAGGCATCGCCTTCTCCGCGTCCGCCCGGATCCAATCGTCGATCACCCGGGTGTAAGCGGAGTCGAGCGAATCCTCCAGGGCCCCCGCCATCCACGCGAAGGCCGCATCCGGATCCTTGTGCGCCCAACGCGTCACCAGCGTGGCGGTGGAATCCATGAGGCCGTGCATGCTCGCCTGCCCCGGCGCGATCCCCAGCGACTCGAGCCGCTCGGCCTCCGCCGCCCAATCCGTCTCCTCTGGCAGCACCTGCACGTAGCCCAGATACGCGAAGTCCTGCGACATGGAATTCAGCCCGGGAATCACGCCGATGGCCTCCTGCGGAGATTTCTCCGCCAGCACATTGAAGAGCTGGACCGTATCCACGCCGATCAGCACCGGCTCCTGCCCGAAGAACGCCGACGACTGCCGCAAGAAATCGAGGGCCAGTGCCGGATCCGTCTTCGCGATTCCCTTCAGCATCGCACCGTAGTGCTGGCGATCGTTCCCCTTCAGCCGCTCCTTCGCCAGGTCCAGCGCCTCCTGCGGGGAGAGCAGGCCCAGCCTCTCCCACAGGATCGGCACCAGCTCCACGCGCCGCGGATGCTCGGCACCCGGCAGCAGGCCGTCTTCGGCATCGCCCGGCGCACCCGCGCCGAACTTCAGCTCGAACAAGTCCGGCTCCGCGAAGATCTGCCGCAGTTCATCCAGAGACATGGCCTGCACCACATCCCACAGATCGATATCGCCCAGCGGTTCCCGGCTCAGCAGGCGCGCGCGCATCGACTCCACCCGGTGGGAATCACCACCCTCCACACCGCGCGTGCCGCGCCGCGCCGCTGCGGATGCCTCGGCTTCTTCACCACCCCGCTCCGTCTTCGCCTTCCGCGCCTTGCCCCCCGCCGCGGCCTCCTCCGCATCCGGCATCCCGCCGGAGAACACCCACCCCGCGAGCACGCCTAACAGCCCGAGCACCGCCAAGATCGTGAGCGCCTTCTTCACCCCTGCATCATCTACAAGCCCGCCGCGGACTCAAGCTCTCCGCGAGCCGCAGGCTCCTTGGACTGCGTGCAGCCTGCTGCCGCTTTCGCGAACGCAGCCTGCTGCGGAGCACGGGCGATATTCCTCCCACCCTAGGTCATCCCCGGCCCCGGCGATACCGAACTTCTTGACCAAGCAGCTTCCGAATCACCCGACACGCTCCCGGACAGAAACCCGCGACCTTCCCCACTGCTTCACGGCAGCAGGCTGCCTGCCGAAAGCGGCAGCAGGCTGCACGCAGTCCAAGGCGGCGATGCCGCGGATCCGGGCGCAGCGTCCACCCTCCCCGTATCTCCCGAAGTTCTCACATCACCCCCGCAAAAATGCCGATCCACTCCGTGAAAATTGCGTGATCCGGCATCTTTATATTGTCTCGTATCGCGATATCCCGGAGCAGAGCGGCATGCCGTTCACTCCTCCACAGGCAGGCCCCCTCGCGCCCATCACCCGCGCCTTCCTGCTCGCCGCTCTCCTGCTGCCGCAGGCATGGGCCGCCGCGCCGCAAATCCTCACCCCGCCGCAGCCCGCGGAGATGTATTTCCGGGAAAGCGCCATTCTCTCCGTGGAAACCGCCGGCGAGGACGTGAACCTGCAATGGTACAACGGCCAAAGTGGCGACACCTCCGCCCCCATCCCCGGCGCGACCGGCCCCCTCCTCGTCAGCCAGCCGATGAGGACCAGCCATGTCTTCTGGGTCCGCGCCAGCAATGCCGACGGCCACACCGACAGCCCTGCCGTGCCGGTCACCATGCACGCTGCCCCTAAAGGCACCCTCAAGGGGATGGGCACGAATCAGAGTAACATGCTCTTCCCCAGTGGCGACAGCAAGGTGCCGAAGCCCATCATGGAGGGCGTCATCGCCATGGCAGCAGGCACCAGGCACAATCTCGTGCTCAAGGATGATTTCTCTGTTTGGGCCATGGGCGATAACAGCCAGTTCCAGATCGGCTCGAGCTCGAACGCCACCAAGCTCGTTCCCGAGAGGATCGGGGAGAACTTTGTCCACCTGGCGGCCGGTAGTGACTTCACGCTCATGATTGCCGGCAGCGGCGCGCTTTATGGCTTTGGCGTGAATGATCGCGGCCAAATCGGAACGCTCGACTGGGCCAACTTCCAGCACGGCAGTCAGATCGCCGCCGATGTGGTGGATGCCTCGGCCGGTCTCGCCCACACCGCCTACGTCACCCGCGATGGCACACTCTGGGCGCGCGGTGCCAACTCGAGCGGCCAATTGGGAGATGGCAGCACCAGCGACCGCCAAGTCTCGGTAGCGGTGGCCTCCGGCGTCGCTCGCGTCTACGCCGGTAATGGTCACACCTTCTTCCTGAAGACGGACGGAAGCCTCTGGGGCACGGGCCACAACGAATACGGGCAACTGGGAGATGGCAGCAGGACCCGTCGGCTGCTCCCTTTCCAGATCGCGCAGGGCGTCATCTCGGCTGCCTGCGGCGGCACCCAGAGCTTCTACATCACCAGCGCGAATGAGCTCTTCGGCATGGGCGCCACCGAATCACTCGGTTTGGGCGAAGACGTTCAAGAAGCCTCCCAGCCCTCCCCGGTCGCCATCGCGCCGGACGTGAAGCGCGTGGCCTGCGGCTTCCGGCACAGCCTTTTCATCACCACGGACGGCATCCTCCACACCACGGGCTTCGGCGCCTTCGGCCAGTTGGGGGATGGCACCGCCACGAAACGCTTGGCACCCGTCACCGTCGGCAAGGCGGTTGAAGCCGCGGGCGGCGAGTATCAAAGCGTCTTCATCGATGCTGCCCCGGTCATCTCCGATCAGCCGGACTCGGTGGTCGTCCGCCCGGGTAAGACCGCCGGTTTCTCCGTGCTCGCGCAGGGCTTGGGCCCGCTCAGCTATCAATGGTATCTCGGACTGCCGGGAGACACCACGCAGCCGCTGGCCGGTGCCACCACCGCAGAGTTCACCACTCCGCCCTTGCGGGCCGCCGCCTCGTATTGGGTCCGCATCACCAATCCGCACGGCTACACCGATAGTGTGCCCGCACGCGTGCTCATGTTCGCTAGGGTCACGATCAAGCCGCTGCCCAAGAAGCTGGGCGTGCCGCACCTCGGGAATGTCGTGATCAAGGCGGAAGTGACGGGTCCGGCACTCAGCTACCAATGGTATCAAGGCAAGAAGGGCAACACCTCCCAACCGGTCCCCGGCGCCACCTCCACCCTGCTCGTCACCCCGCCTCTCGCCGCCAGCACCAGCTACTGGCTGCGGGCCACGAATACCATTGGCCACGTGGACAGCGGCGCGGTCGCCGTGACCGTAGCGCCCCCGCTCCGCGGCACGCTCCACAGCACCGGTCTGAACCACGTCGGCCAACTCGGCGATGGCTCGCTCACCCGCAGCCTCAGCTACCGGCCGGTCACCCACGAGGTCTCCGCCATCGCCGCGGATCTCAACCAGAGCTTCTTCATCAAGGCGGACGGCAGCCTCTGGGGCATGGGCGAGAATACCAACGGCGAGCTAGGCGATGGCTCCACCACGGATCGCAGCCTGCCGGTCCCCCTCGGCAGCGGGATTGTAGCCGTGGCCTCCCGCAACCAGAAAACCTTCTACCTGAAGGCGGATGGCAGCCTCTGGGGCTCCGGTCGCGGGATTCCCGGATACAGCGGGCAGCTCCTCACCGCCCCCGCGAAGATCGGGGACGGCTTCGCCAGCATCCACACCGGCACCACCTTCAGCTTGGCGCTGAAGACCGACGGCACCCTGTGGGGAGAGGGCGGGGATCATACCGGTCAGCTCGGCCAAGGTGATGATGATGAAGACAACTACCCCGCCTTCATGAAAATCGCGGATGGCGTGGTGCAAGCGGCCGCAGGCACCCTGCATTCGCTTTTCATCAAGAGTGACGGCTCCCTCTGGGGTATGGGTTACAACACCGGCAGGGCACTCGGCTTGCCCGACGCGCCGGGTGCTGTGATGAGCCCCACGCAGATCGTTCCCTCCGGCGTCACCCGCATCGCCGCGGGCAGGGAAAGCCTCTTCCTGAAACAAGATGGCAGTTGCTGGGGCATGGGCGGAAACTTGAATCCCGGCGCCGAGCTACCGGCCCAGATCGCCACGAAGGTGATCGAAGTCGGGGCGGGCGAATTCCATGTCTCCTTCCTGACGGGCGACAACGAGCTGTGGGTGATCGGAGCCAATGGCCAAGGCCAGCTCGGCGACGGCACCAATACCACCCGCACGGAGCCGACCTTCATTCACGCCGCGGTGGCCGCAGCCGCAGCCGGCTACCAGCACAGCCTGATCCTCACCGGAAACCCGGTGATCCTGGAGCAGCCACTACCGGTGGCGGTGAAGAAAGGCACCCGGGCAAGCCTCTCCGCTCAAGTTGCGAGCTCCGTGCCCGTGACCTGGCAATGGTACCTCGGGGAAAGCGGCGATACCTCGCGGCCGATCCGCGGTGCCAAGAAGGCGCTCTATCGCAGCGCCGCGGTGAACGAGCCGCTTCTCGTCTGGGCTCGCGTGACGAATCGCTACGGCCACACCGATACCGTGTCCGTGCTGATCCAGCCGGTGACCAAGCCGATCATCGCCTCCATCCCATCAAACACCACGCTGCGTGAAGGCGACCATGCCGCGCTGCCCGTATCCGCAAGCGGCGGGGTGCTGACCTACACGTGGTACGAGGGAACGCCCGGGAACACCTCCCAGCCGGTCGCGACGATCGATCAGGCCACGCTCCTCAGCCGCCCGCTGCGCGCCTCCACCAGCTACTGGGTCCGAGTCTCGAATGCCGCTGGCTTCGTAAATAGCGGTGCCATCCCCATCACCGTGCTGCCGCGCGCGGCCGGCACCCTCATGACCGCCGGCCGGAACCAATACGGACAGCTCGGCAACAACAGCACCCAAGGCAGCCCCGAGCGCGTGCCAGCGGCTAGCGGAGTGGTGAAGACGGTAGCAGGCGTCTTCAACACCTACTACCTGAAGGACGACGGCACGCTCTGGGGCATGGGCTACAATCATGTGGGCCAGCTCGGCACCCAAGACATGACCACCTCGATCGTGCCGATCCAGATCGCCACGGACGTGATCGATGTGATCGCGGGAAATGTCTACCTGCTCTTCATCAAGGCGGACGGCAGCCTCTGGGGCACCGGCTTCGACAATCACGGCCAGCTCGGCCAAGGCAGCCTGACATCCCGCAGGGCACCGGTCCAGATCGCCACCAATGTGGTGCAGGCCGCTGCCGGTGAAGCTCACACCATCTTCGTGAAGTCCGATGGCACCGCATGGGCCACCGGTCGCGATACCGATGGCGAGCAAGGCAATGGTACCGACATCGCCGGGAACGTGCTCACCCCCGCGCAGATCGCCACCGGGGTGGCCGCCGCAGCAGCCGGCGAGCATCACACCCTGCTGCTGAAACACGATGGCACCCTCTGGGCCGCAGGCCTGAATAGCCAGGGCCAGCTCGGCGATGGCAGCCGCACCTCCCGCCACTCCTTCGTCCCGGTCGGCAGCGGCATCCGCGCCGTGACTTGCGGGGACATGCACACGCTGGTGCGCAAGATGGACGATAGCCTCTGGACCCTCGGGCAGACCTCCACCGAGATCGCCACCGGCGTGGAATCCATGGCCGCGGGCGTGGGCTACAGCCTCTACCTCACCCGCCAGGGCGAGCTCTATGGCTGGGGGAACAACGAGAACGGCCAGCTCGGAAACGGCAGCCTGACCTATCAGGCCACGCCCGTGCTCCTGGGCACTGCCCATGCAGTGGCCTGCGGCGACTACCACTCCGCGGTGATCGTTCAGGACGAAGCCTCGGGCGCGACCGCAAACGCCACCGGACGCGCCGGGACCATCCCGGACCCCGATGGCGATTCCGATGGCGATGGCCTGAGCAACCTGATCGAACACGCATTCGCCAGCGATTCCCTTGCCCCCGGCGTGCCGCCCTACACGCTTGCCCTGCAGACCACCGAGGCCGGATCCGCGCTGGTGCTCACGCATCGCCGTGCGATCGGTGCCGCCGTGGACTTCATCTACGAGTGGTCGGACGACCTCGCCGATTGGCAGGCCTTCACCCCGCAGCTCCAGGTGCAGCCCGTAGATGATGAGGTGGAAACCGTCATCGCCACCCGCCCCATCGCCCCCGGCGAGGCCGCCATCTTCCTCCGCGTGCGCGTGCGGGAGAAGTGAGGCAGCGCCTCCCGCGATCTACGACATCCATCGTAGCGGAAGAAACGAGGCCATGAAGCGCGAATCACTTGCCGTCATGAAAGCCCCCATACCACCGGGGATACTCCCCCATCTCTGCATTTGCCTTGAGCACCGGGCTCCATCCATGACCTCATACCTCCGATGAACCAGCTCCTTCCTTACTCCATCATCCTTGCCCTCGCTTTCGCTCCCGCTCATGCGGAACCGTCCACCAAGCTGCAGGAGCTTCAGAAAGAGCGCAGGGAGATCACCGGCAAAATCCGAAAGGCGATTCCCGATCTCGGCGCCGTGGATCCGGAGCTGAGGAAGCTTGAGCAGGCTGCGGCCAAAGCTTCCGAGGCCCATCAGCTTGCGCTCGATAAACACCCGAAACTCCAGGAGCTCAATGCCCAGATGGCCGCCGCAAACGCCAAGCTCGAGGCCGCGACCGAGGCGAAGGACGAGGCGGGCAAGGCCGCGGCAGACGAGGAAATCTCCAAGCTCGCGGACCGCCTCATGGAAACCGCGGACAAAGAGCCCGAATTGAAACGCCTCGGAACGGCCATGCACAAAGCGACGATCGCATTGATGGAGCGTGAAGACCAAGTGCGCGCAAACCATCCGCTAACCAAGGAACTCTTCGCGCGGGAAGAAGCATTGCAGCGCCAGATCGACGCCGAGTTGGAAGCACATCCGGAGTCGGAAACAGAGTGATAGGAAACTCGATATTTGCCTATCGCCCCCTCGATCCACGAAGTCCATCGCAGCGGGATTACTTCGTATTTCCGGGGAGGCGCGGTCAACCTTGAGTCGGCACCGGTTTCATCGTCCCGCTACACCTCATGCCTCTACATAGGGAGCGACGACATTCCTGTCGTCGGGGTGAGCGTGTTCATCGGGGACAAGAATGTCCCCGCTCCTTACCGCTCCGCGCCCAACTACATCGCCTCTCCCATCGCGCGACAGCCCGCACTCCTATACCCGCAGCTTCCCCTCGATCGAGTCATCGAGCGTCTTCCCGAGCAGCGCACCCGCCACCACCTTCAGCCCGGCGATCGCATTGCCGTGCTTGGTGTCCCAGTAGTAGCCGCTCTCCGGCACGAACTCGATCACCGTGATGCGCGGATCGTTCTCCCCCTCCGTGAACCAGGTCTTCAGCAGCGGGTTCCACAGATCCCGGATCTTCGCCGCATCCCGCGTGATCCGGGCCGTGCCGGTCAGCAGCAGGAAGTCCGAATACTTCGAGCCCTGGAAATGCAGAACTACCCGCGGGTCGCTCTCGATCTCCAGGTTCTTGTGGCTATCGCTCGCGCTCAGCAACCACAGGTGACCCGCCGCATCCGTCTGCAGCACGTTCATCGGACGGGAGCCGGAGGACTCGCCCTTCGCCACCGCCGTGGTGAAGAAGCAGGTCTCCGCCTTTTCCACCAGTTCGCGGATCTTATCCACCGCTTGGATGTCATCCAGATCGGCGCGGTTCTCCTCGGGTTGATTGCGGTTGATCGAGTCCATGCCAACCGAATCGCACGAAGGGTGCCACCGCCATTTCCGCACCGCTACAAGCCTCCCCTTCCCCGCCGAGATGCCGGATGCACCCCAGCCGTTCGTTTTGCACCTTTTCCCGAGACTCCACCAATGACCAATGACCCATGACCAATGACCAATGACCAATGACCAATGACCCATGACCCATGACCCATGACCCCTACATTTCCCCCTAGCGCGCCGCGAACTCCGCGCTATGTCTGACGGAATGTCCCGGCACCGCGACCAACTCCTCACCATCGGTCTCACCGCCGCCGCCTCCGCGGCGCTCACCATCTTCGTGCGGAACTTCATTTCCGGGGAGAAGAAGATCAAGCACCGCATCGCCCAGCGCTACGGCATTTCGGACCCGCAGTTCGAGCGCTCCATGAGCCAGCTCCTCGGCCCGCCGATCCTTCCCGGGAACAAGGTCACGCCGCTCTACAATGGCGTGGAGATCTTCCCCGCCATGCTCGCCGCCATCGCCTCCGCGGAGCGCAGCATCTGCTTCGAGACCTTTGTCTACTGGTCCGGCCGCGTCGCCGATATCTTCGCCGATGCGCTGGCGAAGAAAGCCCGCGAGGGCGTGCGCGTGAACGTGCTGCTCGATGGTGTGGGCTGCAATTGCGTGAATGGCGACGCCATCCGCCGCATGGTCGATGCCGGGGTGGAGCTGGAGGTCTTCCACCTCGGGAACTTCGCCCGCACCAACGAGCGCACCCACCGCAAGCTCCTCATCATCGATGGTCACCTCGGCTTCACCGGCGGCGTCGGCATCGCGGATGAATGGGAAGGCGATGCGCGGAACGAGAACGAATTCCGCGATACCCAGTACCGCGTCGAGGGGCCCGTGGTCGCGCAAATGCAGGCCGCCTTCCTGGACAACTGGATGCGCACCCGCGCCGAGGTCCTGCACGGCGAGGCCTACTTCCCCCAGCTGCGGGAGGCCGGGGAGCTGCATTGCCAGATGTTCAAGAGTTCCCCCATGGAAGGCAGCGAGAGCGCGCGCCTGATGTACCTGCTCTCCATCGCCGCCGCGGAGAAGAACATCCGCGTGGGGAATGCCTACTTCCTGCCGGATGACCTGACCACGCAGACTCTGTTAGAAGCCGTCGAGCGCGGCGTGAGCGTGGAGATCCTGGTCCCCGGCGAGTGGAACGACTCGAAGACCGTCCGCCTCGCCGGGCGTCAGCGCATCGGCCAGCTGCTGGAGGGCGGCGTGCGCGTCTACGAGTACGAGCCCACCATGTACCACTGCAAGAACATGATGATCGACGGCCTCTGGACCTCCGTCGGCTCCGCGAACTTCGACAACCGCTCCTTCCGCATCAATGCCGAGGCGAACCTGAACGTCATCAACCGCGACTTCACCGCCACCGCCGTGCAGGTCTTCCGGCAAGACCTCCAGCGCGCCCGTGAATTCACCCTGCAGGACTGGCACGACCGCTCCCCCGCCGAGAAAATCGCCGGCAGCGCCGCCACCCTGCTACGCTCGCAGTTGTAGGCCCGGGCAAAGCACCCGGTCTTCTGCATTTCCACGGATCACTGCTCACTGATCACTCGGCACTTCTCCCTCCCTTGCATCCTCCGCGATTCTCCCGCCGTGCCCTCCGGGAATCCCAGCCGCCCTCTCCTCGATCCATCGCGATCCCGCACGATCCTGGGCATCGTCTTCGTGCTCGCCGGCATCAACCATTTCCGCGTGCCGGCGCTCTATGAATCGATGATCCCGCCCTACCTCCCCTGGCCCTCCGCGCTGAATCTCATCTCAGGCGCGGCGGAGATCCTCGGCGGACTCGGCATCCTGGTCCCCGCATTCAGGAGACCCGCCGCATGGGGCCTGATCGCCCTGCTCGTCGCGGTCTTCCCGGCCAATCTGCACATGGCCCTCCACGGCCTTCCGGGAAAGGACATCTCCCCATGGATCCTCTGGCTCAGGCTCCCTTTCCAGGCCGTGTTCATCTACTGGGTTTACCGTAGCTGCCTGTCGGGCGCCGATGATCCCGCTGCCAAGCCAGCGTGACGGTAGGCAGCTCCCGCAAACTCCGGTTGCCCTCATCCCCATCCTCCGCGATTCTCCCGCCGTGCCGTCCGAGAATCACATCCTCCGCCTCCTCCACCGCGCCGCGGTCTCGGTGGAGCACGCATGGGATCGCACCCGCTACCGCGCCAGCGCCGCCACCGGCCGCAGCGATCCCCGCCAGATCGTCGCCTACCAGGGCCATGCCGATCGCGCTGCCATCCACCTCAGCGGGCGCGTGCTCTCGAACAAGCCGAGCGGTGGCCCGCTCGATGACGACACCTGGTGGGACAATCTCGCGAATACCTGGCGACGCTGGGAGAGCGATGAAGTGCCCTACGCGCCCGTCCGCCTCCGCTTCCGCGATCAGCAGCAGGACCTGAGCGCGGATGAAGAAGGCTACTACCACGCCCGCTTCCCTCTCCCCGCCGATCCAGCACCGGATCGCCTCACCTGGCTGGAGGCCCATGCCCGCACCGGCCGCGAGGGCCACGAAAGCGAGATCCACGCCACGCACCGCATCATGCTCGTCCCGCGGGATGCCGCGTATGGCATCATCAGCGACCTGGACGACACCGTGGTACACACCGGCATCACCAGCCTGCTGCTCGCCGCGAAGCTCACCTTCCTGGAGAATGCGAAGACCCGCAAGCCGCTCGATGGCGTGGCCAAGCTCTACGAGGCCCTGCAGCGCGGCCACGCCGCCCACCCGCTCAATCCCATCTTCTACATCTCCAGCTCGCCCTGGAACCTGCACGACCTCCTCGTCGATTTCCTGCGCCTGAACGAGATCCCCTCCGGCCCCCTGCTCCTGCGCGATCTCGGCGTGGATGAGACCAAATTCATCAAGGAAAAGGGCCACGGCCACAAGCAGCGCAAGGCGCTCGATCTGTTAGACGCTTACCCGGAGCTGCCCTTCATCCTCATCGGCGATTCCGGGCAGGAGGATCCCGCCATCTACGCGGAGATCGCCGCGCGACACCCGCAGCGCATCCGCGCCATCTACATCCGCGATGTCGATCCCGAGCACGATAGCACCCACGACACCGCCGTGTACCGCGCCTGCGAGCGCGCCCAAGCCCACGACGTGCCGATGATCCTGGCGAAGGACAGCCTAGCCATCTCCCGCCATGCCGAATCGCTCGGCCTCATCCCGCCCGCCGCCTTGGGAGAAGTCATCACCGAAGTCCACAAGGACCAGGAACGCCCCGGCACCGGCGAGCAAGCCGTCATGGACGCCGTCGCCTCCATCGTCCCGGAGTGATCCGCCCCCTCTCCTCTCCATCCCGTGAAAAATCCATACCCACTCATCAAGAACGCGCTCGCGGAGCGATACCCCCGGCTGGCCGTCATGGCGCGCTATGTCCGCATGCGGCGCAAGCGCTTCGTGGCGCTCTTCCTCTTCGTAGCCCATACGGCGGGCGCGCTCACCTCGGTGCAGGCGCTCATGAATGTGCGCACCGCCCAGGGTGCCACGGCCTGGGTGGTGGCGCTCAATACCTTCCCCTACGTGGCCGTGCCGGCCTACTGGGTCTTCGGTAGGACCAAGTTCCAAGGCTACGTGAGCGAGCGCCGCGGCAGCGATACGAAGTCCGACAGCGTGGTGGCCGGTCTGCGCGACCGTGTGCAGCAGGCCGGGTATCTCGGAGGTGCGCGCGGCAATTCCAGCGATCGCCTGCTCGAGCGCTTGGCCAAGCTGCCCGCCACCACTGCCAATGACGTCCAGCTGCTACGCAACAGCGAGGAGATCTTCCCTTCCATCTTCGAGGGGATCGACCAAGCGAAGGACTACGTCCTCGTCCAATTCTACATCGTGCGGGATGACGAACTGGGGCAGAAGCTGAAAGACCACCTGATCTCCGCACGCGGCCGCGGCGTGCGCGTGCATTTCCTCTACGATGAGATCGGCAGCTACGGCATGCCCGACAAGTATGCCGCGGAAATGAAGAAGTCCGGAATCGAGATCCTGCCCTTCAACTCGATGAAAGGCTGGAACAACCGATTTCAGATCAACTTCCGCAACCACCGCAAGCTCGTGGTCACTGACGGCCGCTGCGCCTGGACCGGCGGCGCGAATATCGGCGACGAGTACAGCGGCGGCGACGAAGACCTCTCCCCCTGGCACGATACCATGGTCAAGATCCAAGGCCCTGCGGTGCAGACCGTGCAGGTCTCCTTCTTCGAGGACTGGATCTGGGCCAGCGGGAACGAGCTGGCTCTACAGTGGGAGCCCGCCGCCTCACCTGCCGGCGGGAACCAGCGCGTGCACTACATACCCAGTGGACCCGCAGATGCCGTGGAAACCTGCACCCTGTACTTTCTCCAGCTCATTCACTCCGCCAATCGCAGGCTCTGGATCGCCACGCCCTACTTCGTGCCCGACGAGCAATTCATCACGGCACTCGAGTTGGCCGCGCTGCGCGGCGTGGAAGTCCGCATCCTGGTCACCGACCAATGCGATAGCCAGTTGGTCGATCTCTCCGGCTGGGCCCACGTGGAGCGGCTCGGCGCTCTCGGCGTGAGATTCTACCGCCACGGCGACGGCTTCATGCACCAGAAGGTCACGCTCGTGGATGACGACACCGCCACGGTCGGCTCCGCAAACATCGACAACCGCTCCTTCCGCTTGAACTTCGAAGGCACGGTGGAGGTGCGGGACCAAGCATTTGCCACCAAGGTCCGTGAAATGTTCGAGCGCGATTTCAAGAAGTCACGACTCGTGCCGGTGGATGAGCCCACCCAGCGCGGCTTCTTCTTCATGCTGAAGGTCCGGGCTGCGAACTTACTCTCGCCGATCCAGTGAAACCGCCCGTGACACAATACTTCATTATGCACGGTTCACGCTGTCGGATCGCGCAGAACTCCCTGCTAAAATTCCGGGCGCATCTCGCAGCGGTCTTCGCTTTTCTTGCTACACCGGGGATTTGAGCGCGTGGCCGGCCCTCATGAGCCCTCGGCACACCCGTTGCTGAAACGATGCCGCCATGAAAAACCAACTCCGCGGCCTCCTCACTGCATGCGCGTCCACCCTCGCCTTTGCCCTCGTCTCCTGTGACGTGGACAAGAAGGAAGACGGCTCGCTTCCCGAGGTGAAGGTCCAAGTCGACGGTGAAGCCAAGCTTCCCAAATACGATGTGAATGGTCCCGACGTCACGGTCGGCAAAAAGAAAGTGGAAATGGAAGTCCCCACCGTGGATATCAATATCCCGAAGGAGGAGGACAACGAGCCTGCCACCAAGCCTGCCGAAGAGCAGAAATAAGTTTCCCCCCCGACTGGCGGCCATGGCTCAACGGGCTGGAGCCCTGCCGCTACCGCGCTCCGAGGGTGTAGATGAAGGAGGATTCCCCCGCCTCCCCCATTCGTCGCCACCTCCGGAGCGCGTTTAATTTTCACACCGGTCCCGGATTCCCGGAGTTCGGATTGCACGGATTGATGTGAGCCGAAATTCCGCGCACATTTATGCACCTCCTCCGGCCTAACACCCTTTGACCCCGTCGGAAATTCTCCCTACACCGGAATCAGCGAGCGGCCCCCAACGCTTGCACTCGACGGGCCCCGCAGCACGAAACTGCGGGGCCCGTCTTTGCATTCCAAGCGGAGTCCCCCCGGAATCCGCGTGGAAGACATCGCGCAATTGCAGGCGCAATAAAAAAGGGTTCGCTCTGATAGACCGCTGCGCGGCGGATCAGTTCAATTTTTCCTCATACTTCCTTGGATCCGGGCGATCCCGATCCGGAATCACCCGCCGCTACCCGGTCACTTTTCCTCCGCACCGGCCACTCGCAATTGAGTGCACAGCCACTGCGGCAGGCCATCAATCTCGTAGCCCAGATCCGCGTAGTAGGCGATGAATCCGCTCTCCGGCTTCGCCACCGTGGCCGTCACCGGACCGCCCTCCTTCAGCTCGATCGCCTGCGAGCTCCAGCGCGCCTCGCGGAAATCCTTCGTGTCCGAGCGCGCCACCCACAGCCGCGCCTCCTTCGGCGCGGGATCCGCCGTCACCTCCAGCTTCAGGCTGCCATCCGCCTCCGTCCCGTGCTTCCACGCCAGCTTCGGCAGCGGCTTGCCCGTGAGCTGATAGCGCACGAAGGCGGACACATTGTTGATCGCGCGATCCGCGTTCAGCTTCTTGCCCGCCTCATCCCGCTCGGTCAGGTCATGCCCGGCATTCGGCGTGTAGGAGATATATTTCTCACCCGGCAGCGCATCCCAATACAGGTTCAGCGCATCCGTGCTCCAGTAGCGGTCGTTGTTCCCCAGCACGATCAGCTTCGGCATGGTGAAGCGCTCGCGATAGGTCCACGGATCGATCATGCTCCACAGGCTCTCCGCGCGCGGCGTATCCGGCACCGGCACCAGCCCGCGGCTCGTGTAGGGAGAGATCTGCTCGCTCGTCCCACCCAGCGAGCGCTGCTGGTGCGTGAGCTGCTCGCGCATGTTCAGCACGTCGATCACCATCGGCGTGATCGCCATCACCCGCGCATCGCTCGCCGCCGTCAGCCAGGTCGTCCAGCCGCGCTTCGAGCCGCCGCCCACGATGAACTTCTGCACCGGCTGCTCCCACTCCTTCCTGCTGAATTCCTGCAGCGTATCCATCGCCTTCACCACGCTCTTCACCATCGGGAAGAGCAGCGGCCACGAGGCATCCCCGGAGTCCAGGTAGCGCACGAAGGTCTCCGCGATCAGGTCGTCCTCCCGCTTGCCGTCGAAGAGCGGCTGCTTCGGCACGCCCAGCAGTAGCGCCACCGGGGCCTTGATCTTGCCCGCCAGCAGCGCCGCATACATCGCCTTCTGCATCGAGGCGCTGCCGCCTTCATTGAGGAGCAGCACCTTCTCGGTCGAGACCTCCGCCGGCCGCACCACCAGCAGATCGTGCGACCACGTGATGCCCTGCCACACCTGGGACGTCAGCTTCAGCCGCCACGCCTTTATCCCCGGCAGCTCCTTCACATCCTCCACCGTCCACGCGTACTCCGGCTCCGCCTTCGCCACGTAGTTCGCCAGATCCGGCGGCACCGCCCGCACCTCTTTCCCCGCCGCCCAAGCCGCCGAGCCCAGCAGCACCGTGAGTATCCCGATTCCGACAAAACGCATTCGCCACGCTAGCAGCCTCCCGCCAAGGCACAAGCAGGCGATTTGCGAGGCCCTCTCATCGTAGCGGAAGGACTCTCGTCATTCCGGCTGGGGGCATCCGCGAGAAAGAACCCCATCCCCGCCTCAGGGCTCACCCACCCCGCCGGAAGCATGAAGCGCCTCCGCTACAGAATCCAGGCGAAGCCACCCCATCGTCCTACTACACCCATCGTAGAACCACCACTACACCCCTCACCCCCCGAAACACAACTCCACCACCGCGCCGCCCGTGACCCCGTTCGAAACCCGGATCGTCCCCCGGTGCGCCTCCATGATCCGCCGGCAAAAGGCCAGCCCCAGACCGCTCCCCGGCACCACCCCCACATTCTCCCCGCGCACGCCCGGCTCGAGGACCCGCTCCGCCTGCTCCAGCGGAATCCCCACGCCATTGTCCGCCACCCGCACGATCGTCAGACCCACCACCGACTCCCCCTCGATCCGGATGTGCGGCGCCGCGCTGCTGCGGTACTTGATCGCGTTCTCGACCAGGTTGATGAACAGCTGCACCAGCATCGTGCGGTTCCCGCGCACCGGCGGCAGCTCGCCCATCTCCAGCCGCGCCGCGCTCGATTCGATCAGCGGCGTCAGGTTCTGCTTCGCCGCCTGCACCACCGCTTCCAGATCCAGCTCCACCATCTCATCCGTGCTGGAGAATACCTTCGAGCGCCCGTGCAGCTCGCTGATCAGCGCCTCCATCTGCCGCAGCGATTCCAGCGCCACCTTCAGCGCCGGCCCGGTCGATTCCCCGCGCGCCTCCGCCTCCCGCGCCATCTCCGTCATGAAGAGCGCATTCGTCAGCGGGTTCCGCAGATCATGCGTCACCACCCCGGTGAAGGCCTCCAGATCGCCATTGCTCCGCGCCAGCGCCTGCTCCGCCTCCTTCGTCTTCGCCAGTTGATCCTTCAGTTGCAGGTTCAGCCGGTGCAGGCCCGGCAGTTGCAGCGCCTTCGGTGCGATGCGGAAGAGCGCGATCACCGTCGCCCAAGAGGCCAGCGCCGTCACCGTCTTCATCAGCGCGGAGAAGCGGTACACCGGCTCCCAGAAGATGATCGCATCCACCAGGTGCGTGAAGCCGCAGCTGAAGATGAAGGCCGCGAAGAGCCAGAACAGCCGCGGGAAGACCAGCTCGTTCCGCTTGCACCACCAGTAGGTCGCCAGCGCCAGCGGGATCATCGAGTAGGCTCCCGCGATCGCCAGATCCGAGATCACATGGAACCACCCGTGGACCTCGCTCCAATTCCCGCAGCGCCAGCGCGCCGGGAAATCGGAGGTATCGAACAATAGACTCAGGTCCGCGAGGGGCAGTCGCATGGCGGCCTCATAGCGAATCCACACTCAAGTTCAAGCCGCCACGATACAATTTATATCTATCTCGTGAATCCGTTAGTTATAGCCCCATAAGCGGACTGCCTGCCCGCTCCAAAGGAAAACGGTTCCCTCCCGCATTCTTCCCGGCTGCTGCTCCGCCGATGTCCGCCAATCCTCAAATTGCATGCGCGATCTTGCACATTGCAATTCACCCCTCCCCACTCCCGCCGGATTTACGCGGCTCTAGCGGTGGCATGCTCTGTGCCAGAGGCTTAGGCATGAACCTCTCCCCTGTGCACCTGAAGCGCTACAAGGACATTGCCGCCCTTTTCATGAAGTATGGTCGCGGCGACCTCTTGGCGCATGCTGACCTTCCCGTCACGGAGACTCCCGAGAAAACCACGGACGACCAACCGCCCGCTCAACTTGCAGACGACATCGAAAAGCTGGGGCCGGCCTTCGTGAAGATCGGCCAGTTGCTCTCCACCCGCTCCGATCTCCTGCCACCGGCCTATCTCGACGCCCTGGGACGCTTGCAAGACAAGGTGGAAGCGGTGGACTACGAGGAGATCGAAAACACCGTGCAAGCGGAGCTCGGCGTCCGCGTTTCAAAGGCCTTCGAATCCTTCGAACGCAAGCCGCTCGCCGCTGCCTCGCTCGGGCAGGTCCACCTCGCCACCTTGCGCGGCGGCCGCCAGGTGGCGGTGAAGGTCCAGCGCCCCGGCATTCGCCGGAAGATCTCGGAAGATCTGGAGAGCCTCGAATCCATTGCCACCTTCCTCGACGAGCATACCGACTTCGGAAAGAAGTACGAAACCCTCCGCATCGTGGATCAATTCCGCGGCAGCATCCTCCGCGAGCTGGACTACCAGCGGGAGGCCGCCAGCTTGAAGGAGATCCGCGCGAACCTCTCCGGCTTCTCCCGCCTGGTTGTGCCGCAGGTCGTGGATGACTATTCGAGCGGTCGGGTCCTCACCATGGACTATGTTCCCGGCACCAAGATCCCGGCTCTCTCCGGCGCCGTTCTAACAGATCTGGATGGTGACGAACTGGCGGCTCAGCTCTTCCGCGCCTATCTCAAGCAAATCCTCGTCGATGGTTTCTTCCACGCCGACCCCCACCCGGGCAACCTGATCCTCACCCACGACCGCCGTCTCGGGATCCTGGATCTCGGAATGACCGGCCGCGTGCAGCAGCGCATGCGCGACCAACTCGTGCACCTGCTGGCGGGCATCAGCGAGGGAAATGGCATCCAGACAGCGGAAGCCGCGCTCGGCATCGCCGAGGCGAAGGAGGACGCACTGGACCGCGAGGGCTTCATCAGCGCCGTGGAAGAAATCGTCGGCGCGGCGAAGATGCAGTCGCTCAAGCACATCGATGTGGGCTCGCTGGTGCTTGAAGTCACCCGTGCCTGCGCGAATGCCGGGCTGCGCATCCCGGGCGAAGTGAGCATGATCGGCAAGGCGCTTCTCAATCTGGACCGCGTGGGCCGCTGCCTGAGCCCGGGCTTCGATCCCCATCAGGCCATTCAACAGCACCTCGGTGAGATCAGTCGGGCACGGGTGAAGGAAACCCTGACCTCCGCGAATCTCATGGGCATTCTCACGGAGTCGAAGCAGTTCCTCGGTCAGTTGCCGCTGCGCGCGAACCGGATCATGGATCTGCTGGCGGACAACAAGATCAAGGTGCGGGTGGATTCCATCGATGAGAAGGCGCTCATCGTGGGCCTCCAGAAGGTGGCGAACCGAATCACCCTCGGTCTCATCCTCGCCGCGCTCATCGTGGGCTCTTCCATGCTGGCGCGGGTGGAGACCAGCTTCCGCCTCTTCGGCTATCCCGGCTTCGCCATGCTGTTCTTCCTCATCGCCGCGATCGGCGGCGTAATCCTCTTCGTGCAGATCATGATGAAGGACCGATGAAGCGCACCAGCGCCTCCCGCATGCAGCAGCACGCGCTGGCCTCCTTCCCCCCGGCCTGATAAGGCATCGGATGGAGATGCCATATCGCAAGGAATCCAGCCACCGTCCCCGCTCCCTGCTCGCGCTGGTCCCGCGGCTCGTCAGCTTCTGGCTCGGGCTGCCGGTGCTCGCCTTCCTGCTCTGGTCATGGCGCGATTCCATGGTCCATGCCAGCTGCCTGAACCAAGCACAGGGGAAGCCTTTCCAAATGGTCTGGCCGCCCGCCGATCCGCACCGCCTCCATTCCGCGCGGCCCATCCTCTCCGCGGAAGACCCGCGCCTGACGATGCCCGAGATCGAGGCCCCCAGCATCGACGCCCTGCTCAGCCAGCCCAGCTACTACGACGCCTCCCTTCCCGCGTCCCAGCAGATGCCGCTCAAGCCGCATCGCAATCTTCCCCTGAACTTCGCCAACCCGTGGCAAGCCACGCCGAGCATGGTGCAGCGCTACCTCTCGCTCGGCAGCAAGGGCAGCGTGATCTATCTCTCCTCCCGCATCGTCCCGGCCCCGCGCATCCCGGCATGGAGCTACCTGCGCGATCAAGCGGACGCCCCTTGGTTCCCCGCCCCGGAATACTCGCACCATGAAGCCATGCAGAGCCGCACCCTGCGCCTGCCCTATTGGCTCCTCCTCGCCATGGTCCTGCCCGCCTGGTCCTTGCTCCTCTTCTGGCGCGCCCGCCGCCTCCGCAAACGCCTGAGCAATCTCACCCCCGCGTGAGATGCCCTATCATCTCTTCTACTCCCCCATCCCCCAGGCCTGCCGCACCATCCGGCCCCAGCGCTCGCGCGCCTTCGCCTCCACCACCGTGGGGTGCTTCTCCGCCCACTGCCGCTCCACTGTCGCCAGAATCTCCTGCCGCTCCGCCAGCGGCACTTGCGCCCAGGATGGATCCAGTTCCTCCGCACCCCGCGTCTCATACAGCGCGATCCGCAGGTAGTCCTCGCGTCGACCTGTTAGATCCGCCGCTCGCAGGTAGTCCGCGCTGATCTTGCCCTCGCTCTCCTCCCACATCGCCTCCCAGGCGTGCTTCTGCTCCTCCGGCTTCACCCTCGCAAGCAGCTCGAAGGCCTCGCGCCGCGCCTCCTCATCCATCTCCCCCTTCGCCACTCCCTCCAAGGTTCTCTGGAGTTCCCCCTCACGATACTCCCGATCCAGGTAATTCGGATGCGCCACCAGCCACTCCGCCGCCTCCAGCGGGGATCGCTCCGCCCACACCCCGAGGGTATTCTCGCTCGCCGTATAGGGCTGGTAGTTGTCCCCGGCCAGGTGATCCAGCAGCTTCCGGAAATCGAAATCCGGCGCGAACTCCATCGACATCATCTCGTTGGATTCCACCTGCGGGATTTGCCGGAACACCTCGACCAACTTGTCCGCCGAGGTCTTCGCCGCGGCCAGCGAGACCTCCGAGATCACCGCATCCCCCCAAGTGGCCGAGTCGAACTCGGCACGGTGCTGCTGCCATTCCTCATACGCCTTCCACGGATCGCGGCGGCTGAACTGATAGAGCACCATCCCCGCGACCCGCTGACGCGCGCCCGACTCCACTCGCAGCACCCGCTCCCAAGCACCCCAGCCCTGCCGGTCGATCAACTCGTTGATCAATGCAAAGGTGACATCCCACTCCGGCCGCTTCTCCAGCGTGGTGCCATACTCCAGCAGCTCCCACAGCGCCTCCGTTTCACAGCTGGCCAGCGTGCGACGCAGCATCAGCATCCGCTCCGCATAACCACCCGGTGTAAGCGCCGCATCCTGCGCGGATGCATTCACCCTCTCTAACAGATCCTTCGCGCCGCCGCCATGGCCGCGCTCGCCCGACTTCGCCGCGGCCTGCTTCTCCGGTGCCTTGACGCGAGCGCCGCCCAGCATCGCCCCCACCGCGATCGCGAGCACGCAAGCCGCCGGGAACATCCATCGTGATGGTGTGGCACTCATGATCGGTGTCGCTTGTCCGCTTGCGCCCGGGAGCGCGGAGCCTCCGGCCCGCAGAAGTTGCCAGCCCGGCTCGCGAGATCTCGAGCTTTGAATGGATGTCGCCGCTGCCGATTTCTCACCCCGGTCCCACACTGGCACAACAAGGGTCGCTTCTGCGGGCCGGAGGCTCCGCGCTCCCGGGCCGACTTCACTCCGCCACCTCCTTCTCCCTCACCAGAATCGGAAACCCCTTCCTCAGCCCGGAAACAAAGCCCCGGGCATTCCGCAGGGCCGGCCCCTCCAACGCCGCGGAAAAACGCTCGAGCTGCTCCGGCGGCAATTCCTCCAGCAGCCCCCGCAGCTCATCCAGCTTGCCCTGATCCTTCAGCCCCGGGCCCAGCACCAGAAGCATGTCCGCCTCCCGACCGCCCGGCCAATCCAGCACATTCTCCATCGCCCCCCGCGCATCCATCTCCGACCACTTGGTAAACAGCCCGCCGATCAGGATCCCCTCCTCCGCCAACTGCCGCGCCGCGCCACTCTCGATCCACGGCCGCGCGTCTTCGATCTCATCCTGGGACAGGTTCAGCATTCCATCCGCGAAGGGATCGCTGCGGGAATCGAGGAAAAGCTCCCAGGGCACATCCCGGCACGCCTGCGCCAGCACCGCATCCCCCGCCGCCGCCTTCCCCTTCAAGAGCTCCACCAGCGTCCAATCGGAACAAGGCGCCAACTTCTCGCTCTGGATCACCGCTTGGAAAGCACCCTCCGGATCGCCCTTCGCCCAGCCCTCCATCACCCACACGCGGAGCTCCGGGCTGATCTCCACGGCCCAGGCTAGCGCCGCCGCCCCCTCGCGCTTGCCCAGCTCGCGCACCGCATCACCCAGCAGCCGGTGCAATTGCTCGGTCTCGCCCCACTCCGCATTATCCCCCAGCGCCAGGAAAGCCTTCCGCAGCACCAGGATCTTCTCGCGCAGCGCCTCATTGGAGAGCGCCAGCGTCTGCGCCTCCACCTCCTTCTTCCGCGCCGCCCACTCCTGCTGGAACTCCTCCACCGCCACCCCCGCATCCGTCCGCGTGCCGGTCCCGCGCCGCGTCTCCGCCGCCTGCACCGCATCACCCCCCGCCGCGCCATCCTGCTCCGCGCTCAGCAGATAGGCCGCGAACCCCAGCACGGGCGGGATGATCCAGCGGATGGGTTTCGCATTCATACTCGTGTCTCAAGAACCGCTGATCCCGCTGCGCACTTCCTCCCGCTGCGCCTCCGGCAGATTCCAGTTCGCCATCACCTCGTTCGCATACTGCAGCGCCTGCTCGCCGCGCAGCGCCTTCAGGTGCTGCACCCGCTGCTCCATCGGCAGCTCGCCTAACAGATTACTGATCCCCCACGATCCCCGGTTGATCTCCACGCTCGCCTGCAGCGTCTCGCCGATCCACAGCGCCGCCTCCTCCTCACCCGCGCTTCGCATCAGCTCGTGGAAATTCGAGGGCGAATGCAGATAGCCCGCCCCGGCCAGCAGTTGCCCGCGATCCCCCGCGGGCAAGTCCCGCAGCAGACCCAGCGCCCATGCATCCGCCGCCTCCGCCCCCTGATCGGTCCGGATCGTCGAGCGGATCTCGCTCCATTCATCGCCGCAGCGCTCCTTCGCCGCCGCCAGCTCCATGAAGTATGCCCGCGCACCCGCAGGATCCTCCCGCACCCAGGTCTCCATCACCTTCACCGGGAAGATCGGCCGGCTCATCTGTGCCCCCATCTCGCGGCGCAGCGCCCTGCTCAGCGTCAGGAAGTCCGTGCCCGGCTCCAGCTCCAGCGCCACCCCGGAGAACGCGTTCACCGAGTCCCCCACCTTCGGCAGCTTGCCCCACAGCGCCGCAATCGCCTCCGGCCCCTGCTTCCCTGCATCCTTCGAAAGCCCCTTCATCAATCCCATGATCCTTCCGTCTAACAGCGAGTGCTTGAACTCGCCGTGCGCCACCAGGCAATCGAAGGCCCGCTGCGGATCGCTCCTCGCCAGCGAACCCGCCACCGCCGTCATCCCCGCCTCGCGCATCCCCGGATCCCGCAGCGCCTCCGCCCACGCCAGCACCGCATCCGGGTCCTCGATCACCCAGGCATCGATCGCCCGGCGGAAGCGATCCACCGACGCCGTATCCATCCCGCCCAGGCCGAAGCTACCCAGCCACAACTCCAGCGCCGCCCCGCGGTCCCCCTTCGGCATCTCCTTCAGCAGGCCCGCCATCCCCTCCCCCTCCGTCCCCTGCAGCCGCTCCGCCCAACGCTTCCGGCTCGTCTCCCGCGCCGCGCTATCCCCAGCACCCGCCGGGGCCCGACCGGACTTCACCTGCACATCCTCCCGCTCCACCCCCGCCGGCACCACCCGATGACTCAGCCGCCCCAGCGCGAAGACCAACAACAAAACAGGAAGCAGCCAAAAGCGATTCTTCATAAAGCGGAGATCTAGCGAACCCATGGGACGCAATAACCGTCCCTTCGATTCATCCCACTAGCTGATGGAAATCCCAGGCAGAGTCAATCGGGCTCCGCACCCGAACCGACGGCCCCACCAGAATCCCCGCCACCCCGCCGAGATCGCGGATGCCGCCGGGTTGACATATCACGCGGTGAAACAATCCCTCTCCCTCACCCTGAACAACCCGATGGACCATGCCTGGAGCAAGCAGGTGGCCGAGCAGCGCGACGAACTCCTGCGCCGCCACTACCAGCTCTGGGAGCGGAACCAGCCGGAGGCGGCAGGCGCTTGGCTGAATCAAGTCGATGCCGCCTCTGCGGCGAAAATCCGGAGGGCTGCCGATGAAGTCCGCTAACAGCGCCGCGCCCCGCCGCCTGCCTTGGGCTCAGGCATTGGCCCTCGCCATCCTCGCCGGCCTCATTGCATACGGCGTCGGTCGTGCCGGGAGGAAGTCGCCACAGCCGGCGGTCTTTGAGTGGAGCAAGCTCAGCGGGAATGATCGCGATGGGCAGACCGATGTCGCCCCCGTCCAAGGGGACCGCACGGAGCAGGTCATGAGAATCCGGCAGCGGCTTCTTCATCGATGGCGCAGCTCGCCGGACCCGGTCGCGGATTGGGAACTCATGCGTGAGACCTCCCGCGTGCTGGAAAGCCTGAGTGTCTCCGAATTGGAAGCATGGTTCAAGGAGGCGGACCACGGGCTCTTGTTCTCGGATGGTCTGCTCAAGCAGGAGCTTCTGGACGCTTGGGCGCGGAAGGATGGACCCGGTGCGGTGCTCGGTTCGGGTCCCCGCTCGCGCTACATGGACAACTGCGTTCCCGCTTTCATCGCATGGGGACAAAAGGATGCCGATGCCGCCTTGCTCTGGCTGCGGGACGTCGCGCTACCTGCGGCATCGGAAAACCAGAGGCATTCGATGCGCGTGAATTTGCTCCTGCATCTGGCCAAGTCGGATCTGGCACGCGTGGAGCAGGAGCTCCCCTATATGGACGCGGCCGAGCGGAGCGGCACGCTCCGCGCACTGGCCATGAATGCCTCCAAGGATCCGGAAACGCAGAACCGCCTCCGCGATCTGGCAGCCCAGTCCACGGGGCCTGACGATGCGCTCCGCATGGAGAGCCATCTGCTCACGCGCATGTCCCAGACCGACGCCGATGCCGCCGAGGCCCGGGTGGACTCGATGGAACTGGAGCCTGCCCGCCGTGCCGAGCTTGAGTGCGATATCCTGAAGGGCGCATCACAGAATGATCCGGAGACAGCCTTCCCGGAATGGCTGTCACGGCATCCGGCGGACCAAGCCATCCCTGCGGGCTTCTGGCCGGCACTCAACCAGAGCTTCAATTTCGACCGCGAAGAGATGACCGCTTGGATGGACACGCTCGATGCCGGACCGCTGCGGGATCAGATCCACGAGCGGGGCACCCGCCTAATCGCATCCACCGGCGACCATGCGAAGGCGGCGACCTACGCCGCTGGTATCGAAGATCGCGGTCGCCGTCAGGCCGCCATGGAGATCCTCCGCGTGATGTGGAGAGAACGCGATCCCGAGGGCGCCACCCGCTGGCTTCAAACGCTGAGCACGGAAGATCGCGCCATGCTCGAGCGCTGAGGCTCAGCCGGAAATTACCTCACCCGCACCCAGCGGGAACTGTGCTTCCCGTCCTCCGGGTCTTTCTCGCGCGCCTCGAAGACAGCCCCATCGGGCATGATCAGCTGGCCCGCTTCGCCGGGTCTTGCCCCTTTTAGCAGAGGCCGCCCGCCACTCCTCACAATCACCCAATCCCCCAACCTGCAATCCCCGGGGGAATTGCATTCACGAGGCGAAATCGGCAACGACACGGCCCACTCGTTCGGCTCCCGAGTCCCCTCCGTCAAGGGCAACCGTAATAGTGCACATCATTGCTTTCCCTCGTAACGATCAAAGACCGACCCTCGGGGGGAGAGGGCCGGTCTCATCAGGTCACGGATTTTGGGTTCTGTCGGATCAAGACGTTCGCGCAGGTCATGGCGGCGGGCCCGGTGCAGGGAGACTGCATCAAGCCCGCCGCTTGTATCTGGGGGGGAAGAAAGCGGACGTCTTGAACCGCGACGAATTAGCAATTGCGGTGCCGGATAACAGCATGCCGCCGAATCCTTGATACTTCGATCTTCGAGAGGAAAAGCCTACTCCGAACTCATGCACTCTGCCTCCCTGTCGCTGAGGAATGCATGAAGCGCCGCGAGCCGCCACGAGCTCAGGCAATACGCTGGAAGCTCCCGGGCCATGCTCACCCCGATGGCATGGGCAATGCGAAGCCTAGCTCCGCGCCAAGCTTCCACTACGGAAGTCGCGCACCGCATCAATCAACGAATCCATGAAATCCATCCTCAAATGGGGCGGCATCGCCCTCCTCTACACCTGCTCCTCCATCGCGCAGGTCACCGAAACCACGGAGACCACTGAAACCACCGAACACGAAGACGGCAGCGTGACCGAGACCACCGAGACCACCACCCGCACCTTCGAGCCGGAGGTCGAGAAACGCGTGGTGAAGTACTTCGATACCTACAAGACCGAGCGCTACGGCCTGCCGCCGGCGGTCGTGACCAAGATCTCCGTGGAAGGCATCCCCTCCGGCTGGCGCACCACCCGCATCGCACCGGGTGTCGTCGTGACCGAGAAGGAGCGCCCCCACCTCATCGTCGCCCCGCCGGAATTGGTGAAAATGCTTCCGACCGCGCGCGCGGAGACCAAGTACTACATCGCGGGTAGTAACGTCGTCGCCGTCGACAAGAGCTACAAGATCGTCGACTCCGTCCACGTGCCTTCGATCAAGTACATCGTCTCGGAATAAACCATTCCGGGCTGCTTGGTTGCAGGAGGCCGCGGCGCAAGCCGCGGCCTCGTCCGTTCTAGAGATCGAAGATATCCATGAACGCGGCGGCAGCCCCGAAGAGCGCGATTAAGGCCACCCAGCCCACCATCAACCTCTCCACCATTCCGAACCCGCCCCATCCATCGCCGGCAGACTGCTCAATCCGGTCTTCATCCTCCTGCGCTGTCTCCTCATCATCTTCATCATGGGGAGTACGCACCCTGCATCGTAGCACGGGCCCGGCATATCGCAAACGATCGCTTCGACATCACTGAAGGGCAACCCCGGCGATCAAGAGGCTGCGACCGGGGACATCGATTCCATTCCCTCCCCAGGGCCTAAACAACGCGTCCCCGGTCGCAAGATCGCTCATGACGCTGTTAGGATGTCCGCGGCGGCAGCAAAGTTGCAGCAATTTCCACGGATAAGCTCCGCGTTATTCAGGCCTGGTTCCTACAGGCATCATCGTCGTGCGAGACGACCGAGGATGAGTCCGAGACCGGCTGCCGCCAGCACCGTGGTGACAGGTGCCGCATTCACCAGATCCACGAGCCTTAGGGCGATGGTGGCGCTCCCGGTTTCAGACCCGGCCTTCTTGATCGCGGCGCTGCGCGAACTTCTCGGGGCACTCAGGGGCTCGCGCTTCGGCATCGGGCGGAGGCGCGGACCGGAGTTTGGCTCCGGTGCGGTCTCAGCGAGATTCGGGCTCTTGGGGTAGGCAGGTACGTTGGACATAGTAGTTTTTCTTGGATTCGTTCCTCACCTTGCAAGACCTGTGCCACGACAGGTCGATCCCGATACCACCGATGAAAAAGGCCCTCACCGCCGGAGCGATGAAGGCCTTCTCACCGGATACCACGGAAATTCAGGCATCGGGTACCAGCTCCCCGATCTCGCCGATGATCGTCTGCGCGAGATCCGTGAGCGTGGTATCACAGGTGCTTTCCTCATCGAGGGTCGCCTGGAGCAGGCTGACGATCTCGTCCAGCTGCAGCGCTTCGGCCAAAGCCCGCGCCGTGCCGTAGCCGGCGATCTCGTAGTGCTCCACGCGCTGGGCGGCGCCGATCAGCGCCAGATCCTTCACGTTCGGGTCTCCTTCCTCCTCGATCGCTTCCGCCCCCTCTTCCACCAGGCCCTTCATGGCCTTGCAGACCTTTCCCTTGGGCGTAACGCCGAGGATCTCCGCAGCTTTCTCGAGCCGCGTGACTTGTCCCTTGGTTTCTTCCAGGTGGGATTTGAAGCCCTTGACCAGCTCCTCGTTGCTTGCCGCCTTCGCCATCTTGGGCAGTGCCTTCACGAGTTGGGTCTCCGCGCTATACAGGTCTTTGATCTCCTGTACCAGTAGTACTTGAATGGATGATAGTTTTGCCATGGTTGTGTAGGCTTCTCGCCTCGGACATCTCTCCTTGCATTCATCATGCCGGGAATGCCCCGCCGCTGGGGGGCTTGCCCCTGCTGCATCGCAGGCTATCCGTGAAGATTTGTCCGCCTCAGGCACGAGCATCTTGCATGACCGCTAGGCACATTGCCTCATACTCTCTCGCGTTTCTCACGATTGCCGCTCCCGCTGTTCGCCATCGGACTCCGGTCTTTGGTGCTATTATTATGGTTTCATTCAACTCGCTCCCCGTCTCGCCCCCTTGGCATCCGCCCTGCGAAAGAGAGCCACCCGGCTCAACCCGCCGGGATACCGAACGATGAAAACCAAGGAAGAAGAATTGAAGGACGCCCGCAACGAGGACCCCATCACCGGCGAGCCCGGTAGTCATCCCGTGGGCGTGGGTGTGGGAACAGCGGCTGGTGCTGCAGCAGGAGGTGCGATCGGTGCCATCGGGGGTCCGGTTGGGGCCGCTGTCGGCGCTATCGTCGGTGGTGTCGCGGGCGCCGCGGCAGGCAAGGCGGGCGGTGAAGCCGTTAACCCGACTGTGGAAGACGAATACTGGCGGGAGGCCCACGCGCGCCAGGAGTATGCCGACGCTGCCGATAACTACGAAGACGACTACGCGCCTGCCTATCAACTCGGCTGGGAGGGACCCAAGCGCTACGGCACGGACTTCAACACCGCGGAGAACTCCCTGCGCACCGATTGGGAAGAGCGGAAGGGCAAGTCGAAGCTCGATTGGCAGGTTGCCAAGAACGCCGTTCGCTCCGGCTGGCACCGCATCGAGCGCAAGCTCCCGGGCGATGCCGACAAGGATGGCATCTGAGCGAGGCAAGCTCATCCCGGCTTATTCACGCCCTGCGGATCGTGTCCTTCGAGACCGGATCTTCAGGGCGCGTTCTTTTTCCGTCCCACGAATCTCCGTTCATCTTTCAGCTCCGTGCATCTGAATCAAGGGTAGCTGCATAATGCATTCGCCCGGCTTCAGTCACAAGCTCTCACGCCATGCCGCCAACTCACACAACTCCTTGTTTTACTAGCACTTAAACGAGATCGAGACGAGCCATTCCACCCTCGGGTACAGCCTCTGCTCAATGGTTCTCACCATGAAAACCAACTTCTTCAAGCTCCTCAGCGGAAGCACTGTTGCCGCCATCGCCGCTCTCGGCCTGGCAGCTTGCGATGTCGATAAAACCCAAGATGGCGAACTTCCCGAAGTGAAGGTCCAAGTCGATGGTGAAGCCAAGCTTCCCAAATACGATGTGGACGGTCCCGATGTCACGGTCGGCAAGAAAAAGGTCGAGATGGAAGTCCCTACTGTGGACATCAACATTCCGAAGGAAGAGGACAACGAGCCTGCCAAGAAGTAAGCTTGCTCACCCTCCCGAGTTTCCCCGGCAGGCACCTGTAATAGGTCTTGGCTGTCTGGTCGGGACGCCGCCCTGTAGATGAAGGATCTGACCCGGTCCTCATACTGCAGGGCGATTTCGTGTTACTAGAAGCGACGTAGAAGCGGGGCGGCTGCCTCCTGTTCGGGACTTCATAGCCCTAACCTCGCTACTAAACTGGACACTCCGCCCGCCGGGATCAGCACCCCAAGGCGGGATAGCGATGCCGCGTGGCGAAGCCATCCCTCATCACCTCCAGCTCCCGCAAATTTGCGTAGCGGATATCCCGCCAAGAGCCCTCGCCCGGACCTTGCAGGATATACAGGCTCACCGTGAACGCCCTGCTCCGCGCGTCATTGAAGATTCCGTGCGCCTCCGCCTGATAGGCGACGCCCGCGCAGATGAAACGCACCTGCTTTCGCTCGCTGATCGCCCACTTCAGCTCGTTCATGTCGGCGTATTTGAGAGGAGTTGCCACCCCGCACATTAGCGCAGAATTGCGTTTGTCAAATTGCAGGAAAATTCATGCGTTTTCCGGGGGCGGCTGGACCTCCCCGAATGCCGTACACGGCGGCGGCTTCGTGCCGTGTCCTTCAGCACGAAGCCGCTCACCGGCTCGGATCTCAGGCCAAGCCTTCCGGCCTTCTCCGGATCAGCGCGGGGCCGTTACCGGGGCAGTGATCACACCGTCCACCACATGCATCAGGCCATTTCCCGCGATGTCGTTCGACATGGTCACACTGGCTTGCCCGATCGTGATCTTCCCGGATTCCACCTTCACATGGATTAGCTCGCTACCGCTGGTCATGTATTCTCCCGTCTTGAATTCCTCGCCCTTGACCTGCTGCGGGATGATGTGGCGCTGGAGCAGACTCACCAGCAGCGAGCGGTTCTCCGGCTTCAGCAGATCGTCGAAGGACTGGCTGTTCATCTTCTCGAAGGCCCGGTTGGTCGGCACGAAGACGGTGAAGGGACCCGTGCCCGTCAGCGTCTGGTCCAAGCCGGCTGCCTCCAGCGCGGTCTTGAATTTCGAGTAGGAGGCCGATGACGCGATCCGCCCCATGATCGACTTCTCATACGTGGCACCGGCAGCCGGAGCGACCGGCACCACAGGCACCACAGTGCGTTCCGTTTCCACCTTGCGGACTGTGTTACCATCCTCGTCGGTCTGGACTTCGACCTTTCGGGCCTCCTCCACGACGGTTTCCTGTGCCATGACAGGCGCGAGGGAGAAGGCCGCGAAGAGCAATGAGGCAATCGTGTGTTTCATGATGGTGATGGGTTGTTCGGTGGCTTCAACAAGGCCGCAGCCTTGTCACATCCTCCCATCGCCACGCATCCCCTGTGCCGGGCCGGGATCACACCGCGGAGAGAACCCGCCAAGCCCGCTGCCACCTAAGATTCACCGGCTCAGCCGGGAAAGCGCGGAGCCCACCGTGAAATCCGTGAAACGGCATTTCGCGACCAAAGTCATGCAGATTGCGGGATCTCAGGCCGACATCCAGTCGAAGATCAGCTTCAGCAGCGCCAGCGAGCCGATGATGATCAGCACGACTCCGAGAATCACCGCGGCGATCAGCATAATCGCAAAGCTGCCCGCACGCCGGACCGCCTTCTCGCGATTGGCCGGCGACATCTCCGCGGAGACAGCCTTCTGCAGCAGATCGTGATTCCGGCGGTTGGATTTGAACCAAACCGAGAAGAAGTCCCCGACCACCGGGAGCGACCCGACCGCCGCATTCGCGAGGATATTGAGCGCCATTACGATCAGCACCTTCCGCGAGACGCCCCTCCGTCCCGCCTCGTGGACAATGGCCAGACCGACAAGCGAGGACACCGTATCTCCCAGCCCGGGAAAGAGTCCCAGAATCGGATCGAGCCCGATCCTGATATCCGTCCCCGGGATGCGGATGAAGTCGTCCATCAAGGACGCGATCGTGCCCGAGGCCGAACGCTTGCCGCCGCTCGCCTCGCCCTCGCCCTTGTCGATATGTCCCGGAGTGACGTTTCTCATCCCGCTTGGTGTTCGTTGCCGTGAAGCCTGCATGCAGCCCGCGCGGGCCACATGAACTGCTACGTGCCATAGGAACCCAGATTATCGCAAACGCAACCCGGCAACTGCTCAGGCATCGGCAGAACGGAGCAAGGACAAGCATCCGCAGTGGGTCGGGCTCGCAGGATCAAAGTCCGCTCCTCACCAATGAAGAGACCCGAAGACACTGCCCCTGCAAAAGTCCTCGGGTCTCCCTATTGCCTATCGCCTACGCGCCCATCTCGAGCGGAGGCAGGCAGTCCGCAAACTCCCTCGCGATCAGATCCAGCCCGCTCCGCTTTCCACCAGCTCCGCGGAGAAGGTTCCGGACTCTCGCGATCGCCAGAAGAAGGTCGTTCAAGCTGCACAGCAATCGCTGCCTCATTTCATCCGGGTAACCGCAGCGATGACGGTAGATGGCGAGGGGACCGCTATGGACAGCAGAGTTCGACTCCTTCAACACGTCCAGCCCGAAGCGGCGCAAGGAGCGAAGGACCCGGATAGGCACACCTTTTCTCATCTCGAGGTCGTCCAACATCTCTTTGATCATCGGCAGATTGTCCGAATGCCGTGCCGACTCTTCCGTAGTCAGTCGCTCCGCGAGCTTCGCGACTGATGATTCTGCTACACGGTAATGGATCCACACCGCTCGCAGCACGGCTTCGAATCCCGAGCGGAGAAGCCCGGTGGCGGAGCCGACATTTCCTTGCATCAGGAGCAGCCTGGCACTTTCCGTGTGCTCTATCGCGACTTCGCAGAAGCTGCGGCTTAACTGGAAGCGCGGCTTGGATGATCGCGGCTCTTGTCCGAGCACCGGAGCCAGTCGGCCAGCCAGTTCGATGGATTGTTCAAGCGGTGAGTTCGATTTAGTGTTTCGTCGGTTCATTTCAGGTTACGTGGTTTGATTGCCGATCAACACACCCTGCCGGTCGCCGCCGGACGGATAGCCGCCGGCAAACCACGCGAATCGCCCATGATCGTATCGGACGACCGCGCAGGGTCCGGACAGCGGCAAAAACCTGCCGACAGCCCGGGGGCGGAGGGCTCAAGCACTCACACCGGATTGCACCACGGACCTGAAAGGACCGTATCTCCCCTGAATACACATCCCGCCTAATAGGCTTGGGATGGAGCGAACGCCTCTCTACGTAGGCGCGGGGCATCATCAGGACCACGGAAAGTGGTCGGGGTGGCGGGATTCGAACCCACGGCCTCTTCGTCCCGAACGAAGCGCGCTACCAGACTGCGCCACACCCCGATGATTGGTTGCTTCCCCTTGCGGGGCCGCCTCCCTCTGGCAGAAAGGCGGGCGGGCTTTCTACCGCTTGCCCGCCCGGCTGCAAGCGAAATGTGCTCATTTTGCTCATCCCGTCGGAGTCAGCCGAACCTGCGGGAGGCAGGTTTAGAGCGTCACTTTAGCTGATGGCCTTTCTCACGGTATTCTTGCTAGACGACGACAGTTGTAGATTATCTCCTTACAACACTACCCATTCTTAGCACATGGCACATTTGGTAAACCTCGACGCTCTTATTCCGCGAGAAGACTTCGATGTCGACAATACTGGAGAGCAGTCTCTTCAAGCTTCAACAATCCAAATACGAAATCTTGAACCTGACGACTTTTTCTACACCGTGGTCCGGAAACCCGACTTCCAACGGGAAACAAGCGATTGGTCGCCAGAAAAGATTTGTGGCTTTGTTGAAAGCTTTCTTGAGGGCGACCTAATTCCCGCGCTGATCCTCTGGCAAGCTGGAAGCCAAATCTTCGTGATCGACGGCGCTCATCGCCTAAGCGCTGTGATAGCATGGGTCCATGACGACTACGGAGATAGCAAAACATCTCGAAATTTCTTCGACGGCATAATACCTGACGACCAAATTTCGGCCTCGGATCACACTAGACGGCTTATCAAAAGGCGAATTGGTTCGTACGTTGATCATAAGTTCGCAATCCAGAACCCGGAGAAGGTCAAACCCGAACTACTCGCCCGAGCGAAGAGACTTGGCAGCCTCGCGATTCAGCTTCAGTGGGTTAAAGGAGACGCAACCAAGGCAGAAGAGTCATTCTTTAAGATCAATCAGCAAGCGTCGCCAATCGACAAGACCGAACTGAGATTGTTGAAATGCCGAAGACTGCCCAATGCGTTGGCAGCCCGCGCAATCATTCGTTCAGGGACTGGCCATAAGTATTGGTCACTGTTTCCCGATGAAATGAGGCGAGAGGTAGAAGCCAAGGCAAGAATCATAAACGAACTACTATTCTCGCCTTCCTTTAGAACCCCAATCAAGACATTAGATCTTCCAGTTGCGGGGCGAGGTTACTCTTCCAAAACACTGCCCCTGGTCTTTGAACTCGTGAACTTGGTAAATGCGGTCAAGAATGAGACCAAGATGCAGCGGGATGATTCTGGAGAAGAGACTTTGCGCTTCCTCAAGAAATGCCAGAGCACCGTCAATAGGCTATCGGGCGTTCATGCATCTTCCCTCGGTCTGCATCCCGCCGTATATTTTTACAGTGCTACAGGCCGCTATCAACCCACCGCCTTCATGGCCATGGTCGCGCTAATGCAGACTTTTGAGGAGAAGGATCTCTTCCGCGACTTTACAAGGATCCGGAGGAAATTTGAGAGTTTCCTGTTGGATCACCGCATCCTAGTAAACCAGGTCACAGTAAAATATGGAAGCGGCTCCAAAGGCTATGCACGCCTTCATCAACTTCTCTATTGGATCGTTGAACGCTTCATCAACGGATATGAAGAGAGTGCGATTCTAAAGGAGATGGCGTTGGACTCACGTTTTTCCTACCTCCAGCCCGCTGAGCGGCCGCAACTTTCAGGGAGGCAGGATTTTGATTCTGAATCTAAGTCTGCAGTCTTTCTTAGAGACGCATTGAGGGACCCATTACGATGCTCGATTTGCGGAGGACTTATCCATCTTAACGGCATTTCGATAGATCATGTGGTAAGAAAGTCGGACGGAGGAAAAGGATCGCCGGATAATGGGCAACTTACACATCCTTACTGCAACACGACCATTAAGAACTAGCTCAGCATTTATAAAGCCTTAAGAAGCACTCCGTGCGATTACCACTAGACCGGTAGAATTGCCTATTATCCTGCATGGATTAGCCCCTCACCTCTTCCCCAGCTCCTTCATCTCCAGCAGCCGCCTCCTCTCGAACACCCCCACCCGGCAGCCCTGCGCTTCCTGATAGAAGATCAACTGCCGCTCATCCGGCCAAAAGGTCCCCCGCGGCCGCGGGCGGGTCACGCCCACCTCCGGCACCTCGTTCATCATCGCGTAGACATGCGGTCCCAGGTGCTTCCGCTCATCGCTCGCGGGATTGCTCAGGCACCTCCACAGCGCCGCCGCCGTCATCCGGTTCGGCCGCAGCAGGCCATACTCCCGCACCAGTTCCCGCGCCTCCTCCCGATACTCCGCAGGTAGCTCGCCGAGCTCCGGCGGATCCGCCGGCACCCAGAAGTTCCGCGTCAGCCAGGCAAAGGCCCCGAGACTTAGGATCAGCGGCAGACCGAGGAAAAGGGCGAAGCGCTTGCGAGTCACAGGGCAGGGCGGGTTCCCCCCACATAGCACAGGCCAAGCTCGATTCCGCAATCCCGCAGATCCCCGGCTTGTTCAATCCCCCCGTCCCGCGCCGCGCCGATTGGAGTTCCTGCCTGCAGTATCCTTTCGTATCATCCGCTGAGCTTGGATCGTCAGGCGGCGGATCAGGCGTTCGAACCGAACCAATTGTGATGAGACATTGCCCCTTCACCATACTTGCCACCTTGTTCTTCACACAGGCTGGAATGGGCCAATCCACCGGCACCTTCACCGACTCGCGCGATGGGCAAACGTATAAGACGGTCAGCTATAAAGATCCGGTGACCGGCACCACGGTCACCTGGATGGCCCAAAACCTGAACTACAAGGTGCCGGGGAGCTACGCCTATGATGATAAGGAGAGCAACCGCACCGAGCTTGGCCTGCTCTACACCTGGGACGCAGCGAAGAAAGCATGCCCGGACGGTTGGCATCTTGCGACGGATAGCGAGTGGTCGATGCTGGTGGCCAGATTCGGTGGCACCGACAAAGCGGGCGAAGCGCTGAAGAGCGCCAGTGGCTGGACCGAGAACGGCAACGGCACCAACAGCAGCGGGTTCAACGGGCTTCCGGCAGGGATTCGTAGGAACGATGCTTATGAGGTCCGCGGTGTCATGGGCTTCTGGTGGACGTCCACACCCTCCGTTCAGGAGGGTAAAGCTTGGGGATGGAACTTCAGTTATGGTGGCCCCGGGGAAAAACCACTTAGGGCAAAAGCGTTCCGTTTCGATAGTACGGTTTCTCACGCAAAATCCGTCCGTTGCGTCCGGGATTGATCATTTGATCTATCTGATCCGGCCCGCCTGCCGTAGCGCGATCCGAGAGTTCCTTTGACAAAACCACGCTTACTTTTTACCACAAAGTAAGCCCGACTCATGCGCGCCACCCTCCTCACCTTCACCGCCAGCCTGGCCGCCGGGGCCTTGGCTGCCTGGGGACTGCATCGCGAAGCAGCCCCACCCGCTCCTGCGGAAGCAAGCGCCAGCCCCGCTCCCCGCGCGAAGCCCGCCCGCAAGCTGAGCAAGGACGACCTCAACCAGCTCGTCACCGCTGCCAAGGAAGCCGAGTCGGCGGATCCTTCCTCCCTCAATCCCCTCGCCCCGCGCCTCGTCGGGTGGAGCACCGCGGAGATCCGCAGCGCGCTGGAGGAATTCCTCGCCAGCCCGGACTGCGCGATCCAGAACGAGGACGGCATCTACCTCGCCGGCCTGCTCACCGGGGAGTGGATGCGCCGCGACATGGAGTCCGCTCTGAAGTGGTTCGAAGCCATCCCTTCGCAAACGGTGCGCGGGGATCTCTCCGTCTATGTCAGCCAGTACTGGCCACCGGATCGGGCGGAGGAAGCGCTCGCCTACGTGGTGGCACATCCGGAGCTCTTCTCCGGCCTCGGCGGCGCCTCGTCTTATCGCACCGTGCTGCGTGCGCTGAATTCCGCGGCCACTCGCGGGGTGAAGGAATTCACCGCGTGCCTCGCGCTCGCCCAAGCGAACGGCCTGCCGGTCCATCCCGAGGGCGTGGCGCTCCCGGCGGACTTCGACTTCGCCGCACTGGCTGCGAGCGAGGAAGGGCAAAAGCTCGCCGCGGACAAAGGCAAATACTTCTTTGCCGAGGCATGGCTGAAGCAGGACCGCGAGGCCGCCTTCGCCGCGATCACCGCGCTCGCGGAGGAGAGCAAGAATAACCCCGTCAGGAGCCTCATCGCCCTCGATCAAGGCCTGGTGCCCGCGGAGGAGCTCCGGACCCGGATGGATCTCTACACCGGCTGGCTCGAAGGCCGCGAACCGGAGGAGCGCGACAGGATGTTAGAGAGTGCGGTGCGTCACTGCGCCATCCGCCCCGAGGTGCTGCACGCACTCGCCGAGGGTCTGCAAGATCCCTCGCAAAAGGAGCAGGTGCACCTCCTCGCGCTCGATGGCATGCGGGACCTCGGCGTGGCGGAGGCCGTGAAGCACCTCGCCACCTATCGCGAACCGGCGGACCGGCTCGATCTGTTAGAAAACTTCGAGGCCAAGCCCTTGGCCTACTTCCCGCGTGGAAAAATGAATCCGAAGCAGGAGGAAAATTTCCGCAAGACGCTCGCGGATTGGGGGGCGGATGCGGAGCGCAGCGACCGGATCGTAGCCCGCATCCAGGAGATCATGAAGTGACACGGCGATGAACGACCTGCCCGCCAAGCCCCTACCGCCCGCCCTTCGCAACACCGCTGCCGCCCTAGCCGGTGCGCTGATCGGCTGGCTCGCCGTGAGCACCGCACGGCCCTCCGCGCCGCCATCATCGGCCCATTCCGGCGCGGATTCCTCGCATGCCGATGGCGGCACGGGTGACTCCTCTGCGGGATCCGCCCGCAGCGGTGACGGCACCCGCACCGGTCCGGACCCCACCCGCCGCTTCGCCGCGCTGAAACGCTACTACGAGGAGTGGGGCTCCATACCGGATGATGCCCGCCGCACGCTGGAAAGCATGAGCGCCGCGGAGCTGAAAGACTACCTGCTCACCATGAACCGCGGCGATGGACGATCCTTTGGCCAGATCATGATGAGCGAATCCCTGCGCGGCGCGGCGACGCGACTGCTCTATCAGCAAGATCCGGAGGGTACCCTCGCCTGGGCCCGCGATCAGGATCCAGAGCAGGGCGGCCTGCTGGAGAAAATGGCCCGCACCGCGGCGAAGGCAGACCCCACGCAATTCGAGCCATGGAGCGCCCTGCTGACGGAGAAGGCAAATGACCAGAAGGGCAAGGAGATCGCCGCCAGTGCCTGGAGCGCCGCCGCGGGCACGGACGCCGCCAGCATACTCGCGCTGGAGAAGAATCCCGTCATCGGTGAGAGCCTCGCGATGTTCGGAGTCCGCGGTCTGGAGTTTGCGGAGGGCTTCGACTTCACCCGCTACGTGAAGGACTCCACAATCATGTCGGGACTCCGGCATGCCCTCATCCAGTGGGCAGCGCGGGATCCGGAGAAGGCCTTCAGCTCGATCGCCGAGCGCGGCAAGGGCACCGAGGATGGCCACCTCTACAGCGCCGTCTACGAGGGCATGGCCTGCCTGAAGGGCGATGCCGCCGCCACCGCCTTCATCACGGAGAAGCTCGCAAGCCTGCCGGATGAAGAGCGTGGCGCGGCATCCGCCGGCTTGCTCCAGGCCCGCGGCTTCACCGCCGCCCGCATGGACCTGCTTCTCAAAGGCATGCCGCGGGAGGAAGATCGCTTCGCCCTCGCGGAGCAAGCCACCATCCCTTTCGTCAGCGGGAGCGGCGACATCCTCTCCACCCGCGTGCTCGCCACCCTCGATCCCGCCCGCCAGCTCGCCGCGCTGGAATCCTCCGTGAAACGCTACCAAGCGCAGCTCGGGAATCCCGGGACCTTCAAGGAAATCCGCAGCGGCTACGACATCATCATGGAGCGCATCAACCTCCCCGAGGAGAGCCGCGAGCAACTCCGCCAGACCCTGGCCGGCCCGCCGTAGACCGCACGAGAGTCCTTCCGCTACCCTCGAAGTCGGGCGCTGGAATTTTCCTCGCGTGGGGAGGGCCGGGCGTGGTTCCGTGCGGGCATAACTTGGCTCTGACTTCTCCCCCGGTTTCATGATCTTGCCCCCGCGTTTCTTCCTCTCCTCCGTGGCTGCGCTCTGCTGCGGTTTTTCGATTTTCCCGCTTGTCGCGCAGGATGCGCCGCAGCCGCAGTTGCTGGCGGACCTGAACCGCGATGTCTACTACGCGGCGACTCAGATGGAATGGGTGCTGCCGGTGCCGGGCGGGGTGGTCTTCCCGCGATCGACGCTGGCGGAGGGGCAGGAGCTGTGGTTCAGCGATGGCACGCCGCAGGGCTCGAAGCTGCTGAAGGTGATAACGCCGGGTGCGATCGGGTCCAAGCTGGAGAATGGCGTGCAGACGGGATCGCGGGTGAGCTTCACCACGGGCACCGGGTCCGCGCAGACGAAGCTGTGGTTCACGGATGGCACGGAGGCCGGGACGGTGCTGGCTCTGGATGCGGCAGGTCTGCAGGTGGATGGCGGCCCGGGCCGGATCAGGATCATCGGCGCGGTGGAGGGTGGGGTGTTGTTCCGCCTGCATCCGCCCACTCCATCCAAGCCCGGCGAGCTGTGGTTCAGCGATGGCACCACGGAGGGGACCCGCGAGCTGGCGATGCTGGAGATCGGCTTCCAAGCGGGCTTTGGAACCTACCGGGAGAAGGACGGCCTGGGCTACTTCATGGGCGGGGCGGGAATGCTGTGGCGCAGCGATGGCACGGTGGATGGTACGATCTTCCTCGTAGATGCCTACACGCTGACCGGGGGGACGCTCTACGACTTCACGGTCACGGATTCGAAGATCTTCCTGAACGTGGAGAAGGACTCGGGCAACGAGCTCTGGGTCTGCTCGCTGGAGGGCACGGATGCGGTGCGGGTGGATCAGGAATCCTGGGAGCAGTTCGGCCAACTGGCTCCGTGGGGCGACCGGATCGTGACACAGGTCTATACCGAGAGCGATACCTGGGAACTGTGGGTGAGCGATGGCACGGCGGCGGGCACGCAGGTGCTTCCGCTGGCCGCGGGGAAGCACCGCGATTTCTCCTCGACCGGGAATTTTACCGAGCTGAAGGGCTGGCTGTATTTCACCGCGGTCTCCCCGGAGGCGGGGACGAAGCTGTGGCGCACGAATGGCACCGCCGCGGGCACGCGCGTGGTGCCGATGCCCGGGGCCTGGTCGCCCGAAGATTATCGGTCGATGTTTTCGACCGGGGATCGACTTTATTTCTACGCCGCCAAGAACACGGTGGATTCGGTGCTGTGGTCGACCGATGGCACGACGAAAGGACTGCGGCAGGTATACGGCCCGAACCAGGTGGAGGATCTCTTCCTCAGCCATCGCCGACCGGCGTTCTCGGGTGGCCAGCTCTTCGTCGTCGGGGTGCGGTCCTTGTGGGCGACGAAGGTGAAGGGCAATGGCCTGATGCGCCTGACCACGCCGGAGGTGGCGGGGAACCAAAGTGCGTGGCCATGGAATGCTTCCTACGCGGCATCGGGGAACCGTGTCGTGGGCATCGTCTGGCCGGACAATCGACCGGAGCTGTGGAGCATCGATCCTGCCGGCCGCGCCCGTGCGCTGTGGAGATCCAAGGGCACGGATCACTTCAATGTGGTGGCGGAGTTGGACGGCAAGGTGCTCTTCGCGGACAACGTCCAAACGCTGCCCTGCGAGCTGTGGATCACGAATGGCACGGGGAAGGGCGCGAAGCGTTTGGCGAAGTTCGGCCAGTATCAGGAGCCGAGCAGCTTCAAGCGGGTGGGGGACAAGATCTTCTTCCGCGTGCTGGACTACTCGGCGTCGGATTACCCGAAGCGGCCGAAACTGTGGGTGACGGACGGCACGCCGAAGGGGACGAGGCAGGTGCTCGCGTGGGACTTTACCGAGCCGGGCCCGCTGCCGGATGAGATCGTGGAGTTCCAGGGGAATGCCTACTTCATGGCGCAGGAGACGACGAACACGCTGGTGCTGTGGCGCAGCGATGGCACGCCGGATGGCACGCGGAAGGTGAAGACGATCCCGCAGGCTTACTTGGACTCCGGCGAGCGGGTGTATCTGAAGGTGATCGGTGCGCGGCTGAGCTTTCTGACGAATCTGCCCTATCATCAGATCTTCTGGACCAGCGATGGCACGGAGGCGGGCACAGTAAGCTACACGAATCCGGACCTGTCCTTCCCGGGCGCGTCGGCCGGCAGCAGTGTGGATCTCAACGGGGAGCAGTTCTTCGTGGCGAAGCGGGGTGTGAATCCGCGCCAGTGGTACCGCAGCGATGGCACGGGCGGGAGTCTCCAGCCGCTGATGACGGGGCTGACGCAGGATCATGCGATCTCGGCGGAGCGCTCGGTGGTGGCGGGTGATCTGTTGTTCTACGCGGGCCGTGGCACGGCGGGCGGCGATAGCGGCTACGAGTTGTGGGCGACGGATGGCACGGCGGGGGGATCGCGGTTGGTGAAGGATATCAATCCGGGGATTGGCTGGTCGGATCCGGCATGGTTCTTCGCGGTGGGGAGCACGGTTTACTTCGCCGCCACTTCTCCGGGCCATGGCATGGAGGTATGGAAGAGCGATGGCACGGAGGCCGGCACGGTGATGGTGGCGGATCTGGATCCCGGGGACTGGAGCTCGGATCCGGAGGGCTTCAAGATGATCGGGGGCAAGCTGCACTTCACGGCTTACACGCGGGCGCTGGGACGGGAGATGTATACGTTGGAGGTGGAGTGAGGGGGAGGTAGTCATCAAGGAAGGTAGGTGCCGAGTGATCAGTGAGCAGTGATCAGTGGAAAGGCGGAAGCTTGGGGTGAACCGGGGATTTCCGGCGGCCCTCCGGGACGCTGATCACTCGATTGATCTAACCGGTGGCTGCGCTGCGCTTGCGCACCGGCTAAGTTCCGATGCCCCTCCGGGGCGGAGAAAGGGGAGGATCACCCATCACTAGTTTCTTCCGATGCTCCTCCGGGGCGGGGAGGTTTTACGATAGATGTAGTAGGACGAGGTGGTGCTGCGTCCGCCTTCAGGCCAATGCCGTTCAGGACTCGTTCTTGAATCGGAGTCCGCATCGAGGCTCCGGCAGATCGACCACGGATT
>NZ_JAPDDR010000014.1:62878-137595 GCF_025950095.1 Luteolibacter rhizosphaerae
TGTACGGATTGTACGGATTGTACGGATTGTACGGATTGTACGGATTGTACGGATTGTACGGATTGTACGGATTGTACGGATTGTACGGATTGTACGGATTGTACGGATTGTACGGATTGTACGGATTGTACGGATTCAACGGATTCAACGGATTCAACGGATTCAACGGATTCAACGGATGAAGCTGTGTTGGGTTTATGTGAAGAGATGCCCGTTCAAAAATCCTTCTGATCCTGTCTTTGAATCCGTCCAATCCTTTGAATCCGTATAATCCGTAGCAAACGGGCCTCCCCAGTCCTTAACGGCATTGGCCTGAAGGCGGGACTACGTACCCTTGGTGGCGGATGTCCGGGGTGGCTCCCTTGTTCATCTCGATTGGGTGAAGGTGGCGGGGGCTTCGTGTGAAATCGCTGCGGGGGGCGGGGTGTTCACCCGATTTTCCTCGCGCGGGAGGTCTGGCGGTGCTTCTGGAGAGGGGCTGATACCCGTATCCCGATGAAGCCCGTTTCCCTGCTGTCGCGCGTTTGCTTGTTCCTCGCTCTCGGCATGCCGGTGCTGCGGGGGGAGGCGGAGCTGGTGAAGGACTTGAACCGCACGCCGGGGAGCTTCTCCGCGGAGATCGAGTGGGTGATGCCGGTGGAGCACGGGGTGGTCTTCCAGATGAAGAGCATGGCGCAGGGCTCGGAGCTGTGGACCAGCGATGGCACGCCGCAGGGGACGCGCCTGCTGGCGGACATCCTGCCGGGGAAGCTGGGCTCGTATCCCGGGCAGCCGGTGCGCGCGGGGAACCGGGTGGGCTTCCGCACGCTCTTCCCGGCGAATGAGGAGCAGCTGTGGCTGAGCGATGGCACGGAGGCGGGCACGCGCATGATCTTCGATACCGCGGCGGAGGGCGGCAGCGGCCAGATCGGCCTGCTGACCGGGACGGGTCGCGGGCTCTTCTACTATGTGGCGCGGGAGGTGCCGAAGCGTTCGGGCGAGGTGTGGTTCAGCGATGGGACGCAGGCGGGCACGCAGTTGCTGGACCGCAATGAGGACCGCATCGGGAGGATCACGGAGTTCCATAGCAATCGGGCGTATGCCTGCTTCCTGGCGGATGACGAGGAGCTGTGGCGCAGCGATGGCCGGGCGGAGGGCACGGTGCTGCTGCTGAATGTGCGGACCGTGACGGGCGGTGTGCCACTGGAACTGCGGGTGGCGGAGAGGCGGATCTACTTCACGGTGCAGCAGGCGGGCGGGCGGATCGAGCTCTGGGGCTGCGGGATGGATGGCGATGGGGCCGAGCGGCTGGGCTCGGGATTCTGGACGCATGTCGGCGAGATCGAGACGATCGGGGATGAGGTGGCATGGATCGCGTGGAATCCGGACTCCACCCGCACGCTATGGTACAGCGATGGCACGGCGGGAGGGACGGGGGTGCTGGAGCTGAGCCGTCGCGGCGGGCTGCGCTATTTCCCGCAGGGCGGGCTCACGTCGTGGCGGGGCGCGATGTACTTCACGGCCTATCACGAGGAGCTGCCGCTTTCTCATCCGAATGCGGGCACGGGGGTGGAGCTGTGGCGCACGGATAGCACGGCGGCGGGCACGCGGCTGGTGAAGGATGTGCGGCCCGGAACCGCGAGTTCGAACCCCGCGCACCTGATGGGTGCGGGGGCTCACCTCTACTTCCAGGTGGAGGGGGCGGACGGGATCTCGGAGCTGTGGCGCACGGATGGCGGGGCGCGAGGGACGGAGAAGGTGGCCAGTCTGTTAGACCGTGCGGCGGCTCTCTCGACCGGTCCGCTGGTGGCGGCCTCCGGCGGCTCGTTTTACTATGCGGCCAGCCGCGGGCTGGGGGAGAACGCGCTGTGGAGGACGCGACCGAGCGGTCGGGGGGTGCAGCGGCTGAGCCGGCCGGAGAAGAGCACGGGCTCCGCCTTCACGGTGGAGCGCGGTTCCTATCTGGAGCTGGGGGGCGGGGTGCTGGCATTCGTGAATGGCCCGGGGCAATCGGTGGCGGAACTGTGGCGGCTGGGCGCGGATGGCGGGGCGCGTGCGGTATGGGCACCGGGTGCGAGGGTGAGCGGGCCCTTCGGCTTCAACTTCGAGACGAGCACGAACGGGCAGGCGATCTTCAGCGCGCAGCCGGTGGATGATCGTCCCGGCGAGCTGTGGGCCAGCGATGGCAGCCGCCGTGGCACGCGCCTGTTAGTACGGCATGCGTCGTACCATTACCTCACGGATTTCACGCACTCCGGCGGCGTGCTCTACTATGCGCTGATCCATCAATTCGACCGGACGAAGTCCTCGCTGTGGCGGACGGATGGCACGCCGGGGGGGACGCGGCAGGTGATGGCCGCGGATGGCAGCGGACCGTCGCCGATGTGGGGCGAGCTGGTGGACTATCAGGGTGTGCTGCACCTGATGGGGAACGATGGCCCGGCCACGGTCTCGCTGTGGCGCAGCGATGGCAGCGCGGCGGGCACGGTGAAGCTGCGGGAGAGTTGGGTGGGCGTGCTGGGCGGCTTCGCGTCGCATCTCGGCACGGTGGGGGATGAGCTGTGCTTCACGCTGAATGCGGGCGGGCAGCCATCGCTATGGCGCAGCGATGGCACGGCGGCTGGCACCTATAGCTGGCCGAATCCGGAGGGCGGCTTCCGGGCGGGATCGATCGGGCCCGCGGTGGATCTGGGCGGCGTGCAGGTTTTCCAGGCGGCGCCGCCCGCGATCACGGCGGCGCTGCGCTGGTATCGCAGCGATGGGACGACGGAGGGCACCTATCCCATGCTGCCGGGGAGCAGCGGCCAGCATGCCTACCAGTATGCCGCGCCGGAGGGGCATGTGGTGGTGCTGGGCGGGAGGATGATTTATCCGGGGCGGCAGGAGCGCTCGGGCGAGTTCGAGAGCGAGCTGTGGTCGAGCGATGGCACGGCGGCGGGGACCTATCGGGTGAAGGACATTCGTCCGGGGCCGCTGTCCTCACCGCCGACCGAGCTGCTGCGGGTGGGGGATGTGGTTTACTTCACGGCGGAGACGGACGAGCACGGTCGAGAGCTGTGGAAGAGCGACGGCACGGAGGAGGGCACGGTGCTGGCGGCGGACGTGGAGCCGGGCCCGCTGGGGTCCGAGCCCTTCGGGCTGCGGGTGATGAATGGGCGGCTCTACTTCACGGCTTACCGGAATGAGACGGGCCGTGAGTTGTATTCGGTGGAGCTGGAGTGAGGGGATGTTTTGTAGCGGAAGGACTCTCGTCCTTCCGGCTGGGGAAGTCCGCGAGGGAGAAGCACATGGCGATTTATGGCGGAGATGCGAGCAGCCGGAAGGACGAGAGTCCTTCCGCTACGATGGAGAAATTTCCTCATCACGTGTCCTGAATCCGGATGCGCGTTCGTCGTTCTGGTGACATCATCACCAGTTACCATGAGCACGAACCTATCGAATCACGCTGTCGTATCCCGGGAGGATTGGCTGGAGGCGCGCAAGCAATTGCTCGCGAAGGAGAAGGAGGCGACGCGCCTGCTCGACCGGCTGGCGGCGGAGCGCCGGGCGCTGCCCTGGGTGAAGGTGGAGAAGATCTACCTCTTCGATACGCCGACGGGGAAGGTCTCGCTGGAGAGTCTTTTCGCCGGGCGCAGCCAGCTGGTGATGTATCATTTCATGTTCGGTCCGGATTGGCAGGAGGGCTGCCCGAGTTGCTCGTACGTGTCCGATCACACGGATGGCCGGCTGCCGCATCTGGCGGCGCGGGATGTCTCCTTCGTGGCGGTATCGCGCGCGCCGATGGCGAAGATCGCGGGCTTCAAGGACCGGATGGGGTGGAAGTTCAATTGGGTGTCGTCGAACGGCAGCGACTTCAACGCGGACTACCACGTGTCCTTCCGCAAGGAGGAGGCGGCGAGCGGGAAGGTGGATTACAATTACGAGCTGCAGGAGTTTCCGAGTACGGAGGGGCCGGGGGTGAGTGTCTTTTACCGGGATGCGAAGGGGGACATCTATCACACCTACTCCGCGTATGGCCGCGGGGTGGAGACGCTGGTGGGGACCTATCGCGTGCTGGACCTCGTGCCGAAGGGGCGGGACGAGGATGAACTGGATTTCTCGATGGCGTGGGTGCGCTACCACGATCAGTACGAGACGAATGTATTCGCCGATGCGGACAAGCCCTACTGGCCGGAGACGGCGGGTGCAGGGTGTTGTGGGAAATGAATCACCGGCAATCCGCGACCTAACCCTTTCAGTCGTCTCCGTGTCGTCCCTGCCGGGACTCTGGACACGCTCCGATTGTTTCCGGTGGCTCACGCCACCGGCTAATATCGTCCGCCCCTTCCGGGGCTCGAGAGGTGGCGGGGAGTTCCGATGCCGCCCTTCGCTTGGAGAATGATCCCCGGGGGAGGTCCCGGCCGGGAGGAATCGCCCTGATCGGGCTCCGGGGTTTTTCTTCGGGTGCTCCCCCGGCCGGAAAGATGCTTGGATGATGGGTCTGCGTCAGACGAACTTGTCCATGCGCTGGTGCGGGCGCCCGACTTCGGTGATGATGCCGCCGACGGCCGAGTAGCCGCACTTCTCGTAGAAGCCGATGACGTTCTGACGGGCGTGAAGGAGGAAGTGGCTGACGCCGTGCAGCACGAGGAGTTGCTCGACCGTCTCCAGCAGGTTCCGGCCGTGGCCTTGGCCGCGGAGCTCGGGAAGCACCCACATCTGTCGGAGCTTCGCCGAGTCCGGGCTCAGGCGCACCGCGATCAGTCCGCCGGCGATCTGGTCGCCCTCTTTGATCGCGAAGTGCCGGTGACTGTCCTCGCCCACCCGGTCGGCCGGGTGCAGCCGCAGACCGATCGGCTGGCGCAGGTGCAAGTCCCTCAGACGCACCAGTTCCAGGTAATCCGTGCTGCCGTAAGCAACCTCGTAGGTCGGGCATGTGACAATCATCACTGCCGAGGATAGCCCCGCGCGGCGGGCTCTCAAGATAGGGGGAGTACCGGAATACGATAGGGGGATTCGCTCCCTGCGATCAGGGTGCTGCGACCTTGGCCGGGCCGGTGCTCTGGCGCGGGGTGTAGACGGTGGCGAAGACTTCCTGCCGCGGGGCGATCTCCCCGGCAGACTCGATCCGCGAGATCAGGAGGTCCGCGGCGGTGCGGGTGATCGCCTTGTAGCGTTGGCGGATGGAGGTGAGCGTGACGGGCAGGTAGGAGCAGAGCGGCACGTCATCCACGCCCACGACCGAGAGGTCCGCGGGAATCTGCATGCCGGCCTCGATCGCGGCGCGCATGGCTCCGATCGCGGCCAGGTCATTCATGGCGAGCAGCGCGGTGGGGCGCTTGTCCGGGCGCTTGCGCAGGAAGCCGGCGAAGGTCTCGCAGGCGCTCTCCACGGTGTGGCCGGTGCGCAGGATATCGATATTCGCGGCGGCGATGCCACGGGCGGCGAGCATTTCCTGGAAGAGCCGCGGGCGGCTGCCATCGGCCTGACCCTCCGCCAGCGCGCTGAGGAAGGCGAAGCGCTTGTGGCCGAGCCCGCAGAGGGCATCGACCGCCTCGGCGAGTCCTTGGGTGAAGTCCGAGAGCACGGCATCCACCGGGAGCTGCTTCTCCGGGATGCCATTGCCGAGTGCGACCAGCGGGTGATTCGCCTGCGCCATCTCCGCCAGCTCGGGGCGGAAGACTTCGTTGTCGGAAAGCCAGAGCACGCTGCCGTCCACCTCCAGGTCGCCGAGGTCGGCGAAGAGTTGCTTCTCCCGCACCAGCGAGGAGCGGCAGTTCTCGACCAGGAGATTGTAGCCGCGCTCTTCCACGGCGGCTTCCAGCTCGTCGGCTAGGGTAGAGAAGAAAGGATTCGTGAGATCCTGGATCAGCAGGCCGATGGTGTGGTAGCGGCCGGAGCGCAGAGCGCGGGCAGTCTTCGAGGGGCGATAGCCAAGCTCCTTCGCGGCTTGGAAGACGCGGGCCTCCGTCTCCTTGGATGCCCAGGAATTCGGGCGGCGGTTCAGGATGGTGGAGGCGGTATTCACCGCCACCCCGGCCCGCTCGGCCACGTCCTTCAGACGGATGCGCTTGGTCATGTAGGAAAAGTTCCTATCAGGGTCGGCGCGCGTAGGAAGTATTTCTTGTGTCGTAGGGAGAGTGCCAAAGGAACTCAGGCGAAGGCCACGCTCACCCGGGCTTCGCCGCTCCGGTAATTGAAGGGGCGCCAGCGGGCCCATGCCGGCCGGGCCTCGCCCCCGGGTGCGGCGAGCCGTAGCTTGAAGACGATGTCTCCCTTGCGGTGAAGCAGGTCGGGACCGCCACGCCAGAAGGGGCGGGTGATTTCGACGATGCGGAGCCCCTGCCGGTCGGCCCACTCCTGCACCTCCGCCATGCCGCGGGCGGTCCGGGCGCGGCGCAGGATCGGGATCACGAACGCCAGGATGACGGCGAGCACGAGCAGTTCCATGTGGCGAGAAGATAGGTGAAGGCGACAGGTCGGCTATTCCAATCGGTCGCGTCGTTCGGACTGGCCCGCGGATAGGGGGCGCGTCCAGCATCTGTCCATGCTGCTGCCCATCCTCCTGATTCTCGCGAGCTGCGCCTTCCTCTTCCTAGGGGCCGAGCTGCTGGTGCGAGGGGGCTCCTCCTTGGCGCTGAAGCTCGGGCTCACGCCGCTGGTGGTGGGACTCACGGTGGTGGCCTACGGCACTTCCACACCCGAGCTGCTGGTGTCGCTGAAGGCGGCTTTCGCGGGGAATCCCGATATCGCGATCGGGAATGTGGTGGGCTCGAACATCTTCAATATCGCGGTGATCCTGGGGCTGTCCGCGCTGGTGCTGCCGATCAAGACGAACCTGCAGGTGCTGAAGTGGGATGCGCCGCTGGTGGTGCTGGCCACGCTGCTGGTGCCGCTGACCTTCCTGGACGGGGTGGTGTCCTCCTTCGAGGGGGCCTGCCTCGTGCTGGCGGCGCTGCTCTACACTTGGTGGGCAATCCGGCTGGCACGGCGGGACGAGCGGCTGGGGCATGAGGCGCATGTGGATGTGCCGGAGATCCGCCGCCGCCCCAGCGTGGTGCTGGATCTGCTGAAGATCGTGGCCGGGCTGGCGGTGCTGGCCTTCTCCTCCCGCATCCTGGTGGAGAATGCGGTGGTGGTGGCGAAGATCGCCGGGCTATCGGATACGGTGATCGGGCTCACGATCATCGCGGCGGGCACGTCCATGCCGGAGCTGGCGACCTCCATGGTGGCGGCCCTGCGCGGACAATCGGACATCGCGCTGGGGAACGTGCTGGGCTCCTCGCTGTTCAATCTCTTCTTCGTGCTGGGCGGTGCCGCGGTGGTGGCACCGGTGAGCACCTCCGGGCTGCAGATCTTCGATCTGGTGGCGCTGGCGGTCATCACTACCCTGATGCTGCCCTTCCTCTTCACCGGGCGTTCGCTGAACCGCGTGGAGGGCGGGATCCTCTTCCTCAGTTATCTGATCTATCTGGGCGTGATGTGGCCGAAGTGAGCGCTTCCACCCGGGCGGGGGCATTGACGCCGCGGGGCTTCTGGTGCAGTGTGCCGCCGTATTTCTCCCCCCCCCCTGATGGATGACAAGACGCCGAAAGACCGCCCCCGCGCTCCGAAGAAAGCCCTCGTGCTCTTCGTGATCTCCTTCGCGCTCGCGCTGCTGGGCGGGGCCTTGTTCATCGGTCGCTCGGTGGTGCTGCCGGGGAAGCATGAGAACTTCCTGAGCCTGCTGCGGGACTGCTACGGCGCGCTGATCTGCCTGGCCGGGATCTCCGGGATGTTCTACCTAGGGATGAAGCTCGGGTTCTCTTCTAGGGAAGAGGACTGAGGTGGTGGATCTTTCGGAAGCGGGAATCTCCGGCTTGACGTAACGGTGAATTACGTTACGAGGTTCCCCGTCACGATGAATCCCGTTGAAATCTGCCGAGCACTGGGCGATCCGATCCGCTGGAGGATCGTGCGCCTGGTCTCGCGGGATGCGCTGTGCGTGTGCGAGCTGGCGGACATCCTGGGGATGCCGCAGTCCTCGGTATCCAGCCACGTGCAGGTGATCCGCCGGGCGGGGCTGCTGGAGTCCGAGAAGTGCGAGAAGTGGACCTACTTCCGCGTGCAGCGGCCGCTGCTGAAATTGCTGGCGATGCTGGAAAGCAGCGCTTCCGGCGAGTATCCGGAATGGGCGGCCGACGAGGAGCGGACGCGGGAACGGCTGGCGCGGCGGGAGGGCAGTTGCTGCCCGGGCCCGAAGCGGCTGGCGATGAAACGAAACTCTAACAAACCGATCGCGCGATGACCCTTTCCGAATTGAAGTCCCTGCTGAGCGAGCATTCCGGCCTGCACTTCCGCATCCAGCTGCCGGATGGCTCCGCGGTGCCGCAGTGCTTCCACGTGACGGAGGTGGGCCGCGTGCACAAGACCTTCCTGGACTGCGGCGGCACGCTGCGGGAGTCGATCACCTGCCAGCTGCAGGTGTGGATCGGGCCGGACTACGAGCACCGGATCGAGACCGGCAAGATGGCTGCGATCCTGGAGAAGGCGCGGACCTATCTGCCGGACGAGACGGTGCCGGTGGAGGTGGAGTATGAGGATGCGGTGATCTCCCAGTACACCATCTCCGGTCACGAGGTGCAGGCGGATGCGGTGGTGCTGGAGCTGGCGCACAAGCACACGGAATGTCTGGCCCCGGAGCTCTGCGGGCTGCCCGCGATCGGGCGCTTGCCGGCGATCGGGAAGAACCCGTGCTGCGGGCCATCGGGATGCTGTTAGACGGACGATGAAGAAGCTGCTGGCAGAGTTCCTCGCGACCTTCGCGCTCGTCTTCGCGGGCACGGGGGCGATCGTGGTGAATCAGATGAGCGGCGGCGTGATCGGTCATGCCGGGGTGGCGGCGGTCTTCGGCCTGATCGTGCTGGCGATGATCCACTGCTTCGGCAGCGTGAGCGGGGCGCATATGAATCCGGCGGTGACCCTGGGCTTCGCGGTGGCGGGTCGTTTCCCCTGGCGGGAGACGGGCGGCTACATTCTGGCGCAGTGTGCCGGGGCGATCGCGGCGAGCCTGCTGGTGAAGTTCCTTTTCCCGGCCTCCCTCACGCTGGGGGCAACGCTGCCTGCGGGGAGCGTGCAGCAGAGCTTCGTGCTGGAGCTGGCGATGAGCGCGCTGCTGATGCTGGTGATCCTGCGCGTGTCCGCGGAGGCCGAGGAGAAGGGCACGGCGGCGAGCCTGGCGATCGCGGCGACGGTGGGACTGGAGGCGATGTTCGGCGGGCCGGTCTCCGGGGCCTCGATGAATCCGGCGCGTTCGCTGGGGCCGGCGCTGGTCAGCGGGCACCTGGCAGGGCTGTGGATCTATCTGGTGGCGACGACGGCGGGGGCGCTGCTGGCGGTGCCGCTGTGCGCGCTGATGCGTGCGCCGGGCTGCTGCGGGAAGATTTCGACTCAATCATGATGAAGACACCTCCTCTTGTTCTGATCCTGTGCACCGGGAACTCCTGCCGCAGCCACATGGCGGAGGGTATCCTGCGTGCCGCCGCCGGTGATGTGCTCGATGTGCGCAGCGCGGGCTCGAAGCCTGCGGGCTATGTGCACCCGCTGGCGATCCGTGCGCTGGCGGAGATCGGGATCGATATCTCCGCGCATCGCTCGAAGCATCTGGATGAATTCCTGAGCCTGGAGGTGGAGACGGTGATCACGGTGTGCGGGAATGCGGACCAGGCCTGCCCGATGTTTCCGGGGCAGGTGAACCGGCATCACTGGGGCTTCGATGATCCGGCGCATGCGGAGGGGACGGAGGAGGAACAGATGGCGGTCTTCCGGCGCGTGCGGGACGAGATCCGAAGGGTCTTCGAGGCGTATGCGGCGGGGAGGCGGGACGGGTGTAACAGTGTGAAACGGCAATCTGTTTCTTGAGGAAATCCGCCATGATCGAGTTCAGGTATACGCCCGCGATCACTTCGGTTGCAGCCGCGTCGATCGCCGCGATGTCCTTTTCCAAGCGTTCAATCCGGGTCTTGGCCAACTGGCGGATGAGCCGGTGACCGTGGTGTTTGTCCCGGCTTTTCTCGCGGGCTAGCGAATCGACCAATTCGCCGCCGGCGCGTATCAGGGAAGGGTCCTCAGGGGGCTAGTCCCGGGAGATCCATTTCCTTTGTGCTGCCTGCAACGAAAGTGCGTTCAGCGGTACACGGGAAGAACATACAAGCGGAAGGACTCTCGTCCTTCCGCTACACCCAAAGCCCCCGATCACTCCACCGCCACCGAGAACAACTCCCTACCCGTCGCCAGGCTCGTCGCCGTGAAGTAGAGCTTATCCCCCAACAGCTTCAGCTCCTGCGGCGCGCTGCCCTCCGGCCCCGGCAGGAGATCCCACACCAGCACCGTACCCGCTTCCGTGCCATCGCTCTTCCACAGCTCGCGACCGTGTTCATCGGTCTCCGCCGTGAAGTAAACCACATTCCCCACCGCAATGAAGTTCGCGGGACTCGAGGACCTCGACCCGGGCCGGATGTCCTTCACCTGGCGCGATCCCCCCACGCTGCCATTCGCCACCCACAGCTCCAGATCCGAACCCACCGAACCCCAGCCTTCATCCTTGGCTCCGCGATAGAACATCAAGCCGCCCGTCACGGCCGTATCGCCCGGCGAATCGGTATGATACCGGCTCAGGTCCGGAATCAGCGGCTGCACCCCCTGCGGCGTGCCATCGCTGCGATACCACTGAAATGGCGCGCCGAAGCTCCCCATCGCCGCGAAAAGCTGCAGGCCGTCTAGATCCACCGAGAGCGACACATTCCCGGCCAGGAAAGTCACGTAGGGATTCCCGTAGCTCACCGTGCCAGCCTCCGTGCCATCGCTCCGCCACAGCTGCTCGTAATAGATCCCGCCCACCGAGAAGGCCAGTTGATCCCCGATCACCGCCAAGCTCCGCCGGGTGTTCGTGGATGTGCTCGCCTGCGGGAACTGCTTCACCCGCTCCGTGCCTTCCTCCGTGCCATCGCTGCGCCACAGCGCCAGGCTGCCGGAAGCCATGCCGGACATGAAGTAAAGCATGCCATTGAAAGCCACCAGCTCACCCGGCCGCGCCTGCGGTCGGGTAAAGTCCCAGGCCACCACCTGCGCCGTGCCCGCCGCCGTGCCATCCGTGCGCCACAGCCCGGACTTAAGCGGATCGGTCAAATCGTTCACGCGGTAGTAAAGCAAGTCACCCGCCACGGTGAAGTCGGACAGCTCTTGGTACTGCGTATGTCGTACCAAGCGCTTCGTCCCCTTGGCCGTGCCATCCGTGATCCAGACCTCCGCCGGAGCCAGGTTCAGCGAGGGCGTCGTGAAGAGCGCCTTCTCCCCCAGCTTGGCCGCGAAGTAATTCCCGCCCGTGCTCGCCAGCAGGCCCCTCGGCTTCCAGATCACCCGCGGACTTCCGTCCTCGCTCACGCGCCACAGCTTCGGGCTGGAGTAGCCCTCGCTGTAGGCGAAGGCCAGAATCGACCCGTTCACCGCTTCGTAGGAACCCTTCCAGCCGCTATCGAAAGCGCCCATGTTCCCGCCCGGCTCCGGCGTCGTCAGCGGCAGCGCACCCACGCCCTTCGGTTTCGTGATCCACAGCGCATTCTCCGGCGTGCCGCGTCCGGCGGCGAAGAAGAAGCGATCCTGCCAGGTCGCGTAGAGCGGACCGCTCCCGCCGAAGGCATGGTAGTCCTTCATCCGGCTCACCCGCTTCGTCCCCCGCGCCGTGCCGTCGCTGCGCCACATCTCCCAGCGCGTGTCCGCCCCCTGCTGCTGGTAGTACAGATAGCTACCCGCCACCTGCAGATGGACCGGACCGCCCACCGTGCGGATCCGCGGGCCCGTCACCGGTCGCGTGCCCTCCGGCGTGCCGTCCGTGCGCCACAGCATGTGGGAGCGCTCCGAGTAACCGCCAAAGTACAGGAACCTGTCCATCTCTACCAGCTCGCCCGGGGTGAATTGCACCTTCTTGTGCATCATCGGCAGCTGGTGCGTGCCCGCCGGCGTGCCATCCGTGTGCCAGAACTGGCGTGACAGACTCTCTGTCACCACCACGAAGGTGAGCCCCTGCTCCCATGCCTTCATCTCATCCACCTCCCACCAGATGCCCGAGCCGATCCGCACCGCATCCGTGCCCTGCCGCGTGCAAGTCCACAGCTCCTCCACGCTATCCCCCTGGTAGCTCCGGCCGACCCGCAGGTAGAAGCGCGAATCCGTCATCTCGAAGGAGATCAGAGAGCCGCCATCTGTCAGCGCGCCCGCATCTACGATGCTCGTCGTACCAGCCGCCGTGCCATCGCTGCAGAAGATGCGATCCCCCTCTACCCCGAAATACATCTGCCCGTCCCTCTCCCGGAACGAATAGGCACCGGACTCCAGCCCCGGGACCAGCGGGCTCAGCGCCTGCGTGCCCGCCACCGTGCCATTGCTGAACCACAGCGCATAGGACACCCCGGGATTCTCATAGCGCACGCGGAAGAATACCCCGCCCGCCATACCGCCCTGCATCTGGATCTCCCCGGTCCCACCCTCCGGCGAAAGCGCCGCCGTATCCAGCAGCATCACCGTGCCTGCCGCCGTGCCATCCGTGATCCACAGCTTCTCCATCTGGCTCGCATCCTCCGTCACGAAGGCCACCTTCTCTCCCACCTGCACCGGCCGCATCGGGTAGGAATTGCCCTGCCCCGGCTCGATGTCCATCAGCAGCCGTGTGCCACCCGTCGTGCCATCGCTGAACCACAGCTCATGACCCTGCGCGATCGTCTTCATCGCGAAGACCACCCCGCCCTGCACCGGCATCACCCATTGGATCTGGGCATCGTGACCGGCCGGCGTGCGGTTCAGATCCGCCACCAACTGCGCTGCCGGACCGACCTGCGCCACCGCCTGCAGCGGCAGCATGGATGCAGCAAAGGCCAGCCCGGGAATGATAAAGGAACGGGGAGTCATGAAAGTGCGGAGAAACGTGGAGGAGACAAAGCAAAGTTGACTGCGGACCCAAGCCCTCGCGCGAGGAAAATCGCCTAACAGCTAGGCTGCCCCGGGAGCGCGGAGCCTCCGGCCCGCAGAAGCCACCCTCACGCAGCGCCCCACCCTTCGTAGCGGAAAGACTCCCCGCCCCGGAAGGCCGCCGGAAGCACGCTGCCCACCGGACATCACCACCAACCAAGCTCCCCGCCCCGGAGGGGCATCGGAACTTAGCCGGTCGGCAAGCGCAGCGCAGCCACCGGTCACGCCCGCCTAACCATTCGCGTCCCGGAGGGCCGCCGGAAGGATGGCGTCACATGATCGGATCCTACCTATCGCATCTCACTCCCCATCGATCACATACAGCTCCCTCCCGATCGCCCGCCGCAGCGCATGGAAGTACAGCTTCCCATCCACCACCTTCAGATCTTCCGCATAGCTCCCCTCCGGGCCCGGCTCCACATCCGCCGCCAGCACCGTGCCCGCCTCCGTGCCATCCGTCTTCCACACCTCCAGCCCGTGCTCCGGGTGATATGCCGTGAAGTAAACCTGCCCGCCGAATGCCGTGAACCGCGAGGGCGAAGATGGATTCGTCCCCGGCCAAATGTTCTTCAAGCGGAAGGTCCCCGCCGCCGTGCCATCCGTCACCCAGGGCTCCACATCGCCATCCGCATCCACTCCCGGATAGTAGGCCTTGCCACCCGCCACCGTCACCTGGCTCTCGTAGCGCGCCAGATGATCCACCGTGACCCCGCCCTGCACGCGCTGCGTTCCCGCTGCCGTGCCATCGCTCAGCCACCACTGATACGGCTCGGTCGTCACCACGCCGCGCCCGAGGATAAGCTCCTTCCCGCCCAAATCATAAGACACGTCGATCGAGGCAAGCTGCGTCGCCACGTTGTAGACCGGTTGCACCTTCTGCGTGCCCGCCTCCGTACCATCGCTGGTCCACAGCTCTTCCGTCAGCGGCCGGCTCAGCGTGATCGAGAGCCGGTTGCCGATCGCCTTCAGCCCCTCCGGCGTCCCGTCCTGCGGCTCCCATTGATCCACGACCATCACCGTGCCCGCCACCGTGCCATCGCTCTTCCACAGCTCGCGGCGGCCACCCGACTGCGCCGTGAGGAAGTAGAGCGTGCCGTTCAGGTTCGTCATCTCGTTGTGGACCGGGGCCGCATTATGGGCTGCATCGAGCTTCGTGGTGCCTGCCACCGTGCCATCCGTCACCCACAGCTCGTTCTCGTACTCCGCGGAGCCCGACATCACCGAGTAGAAGATCTTGTTCCCCACCGTCACGAACTGCTGCGGATATCCCTGCGCTCCCACGCTATCATGCTCCGAGAGACGCCGCGTCCCCTTCGCCGTGCCATTCGTGGTCCACACCTCGCGCGCTGAATCCCCCCTCAGGCGGAAGACCGCATTCGCACCCAGCGTACCGTGGAAGTCCAAGGTCGTGCCCGAGCTGGAGAGGAAGCTCGGCGTCTTCCAGATCGCCTTGGCCTTCCCCTTCGGGCTGATCGTCCAGAGCTCGTAGCCCTTGCCCCGGCCATCCGGGGTCATGATGAAGGACAGGAACTTCCCGTTTGCCGAGCCATAGGGCACGCCCTCCATCCCGCTGGAGGAGTAGGCATCGCCCGTAGTCTTCTCCGGCGTAGTCAAGCGCGTCACGCCCTTCGTCCCGCGGGTGCGCCAGAGCGCGTTGTCCGTCACGCCCGGGCCCTTCGCATAGTAGATCGAGCCGTTCGATTCCGCCACTTGTGCGCCCAGCGCCAGGGGATTCGCGTTCACCAGGCGGTCCACCCGCCGCGTGCCCTTCGTCGTCCCGTCCGTGCGCCACTGCTCCCAGAGATTCCCTTCCGTCAGATACTGGAAATACAGGAAGCCGCCGCCATCCACGAAGAGGTCGATCTCGCCATAGTTCGTCGTCCCGATCTCCCGCACCAGCTGCGTACCCTGCTCCGTACCATCCGTGCGGTAGAGCGCCACGCCCGCTTCACTCCTCGCACCGAAGTAGAGATGCCCGTTCCACTCCAGCATCGCACCCATCGGCTGATAGCCGCTGCCCAGCGGGACCACGTGCGTGCCCGCCGCCGTTCCATCGCTGGTCCACAACGTGCGCACCAGCTGCTCATCCTCCAGCACCAGGAAGAGCTTGTCGCCCAGCGCCCCGCTCGCGCGGATATCCCAGTTCGCGGCCGATACCGCCGGCTGCACCTCGGTCAGATTCCCGCCCTCCAGATCGCAGGACCAGATCTCCGGCGGATTCAGATAGGGAGTCGCCACGAAATAGATCCGGCTGCCCGCGATGATCATGCGCGGATTGTAGGTCTCCTTGATCAACTCGATCTCCGCCAGCGCGCGCGTGCCTGCCAGCGTGCCATCGCTGCACCACAGCTCGCCGTCATTCGCCAGGAAGTAGAGCCGCCCGTTCGCCGCCTCCGCGTTCCATGCATCCTCGAAGCCCGTGCGCTCCGTGCCCGCCTGGTTCAGCGGATTCAGCAGACGCGTGCCCGCCGCCGTGCCATCGGTGAACCACAGCTCGTAGGGCAACTCCTCATTCACGAATGCCCGGAAGAACACGCCCTCGGCATTCGCGCCGAGCGTGCGTTCGATTCCCACCGCGTTCCCCGTCGCATGCTGCGTCACCTTCACCGTGCCGGCCTCCGTGCCATCCGTCACCCAGATCTGCTTGCCGTCCTGCACCGTCGTCGCCGTGAAGAAGACCCGGTCCCCCGAGCGCAACAGACCTTCAGGATGCGAGCCTGCATTGCCCGGCACGATGTCCTTCAGCAGCGTCGTCGTCTTCAGCGCACCCCGGCTCACCCACAGCTCCGGCCCGTACGCCAGGCTGTCCTTCAAGAACACCACCCCGTTTGGCAGCGCCGTAATCCCGTCGATCCCCGCACCCATATTTCGCTGGCTCTTGTTCAGGTCCGCCACCAGCCGCGCTTCAGACTGGGCCCCGGCAGGCAGCGCCGCCATTGACACGCAAGCGATTACCAGAGGAGACAGCAGGGAGAAACGGGAGATCGGGTGAATCATGAGGAGAAAGATCGGATGTTATACCGGAGATAGCGCGGAGATCCGCCCTCGCCGGACGCCCGCCAGCAAAGCCAGGCCCCTACATCCCGCCAGAAAAATCCCCTACCGGAATCGCCCCCACCGCGCGTTTTCACGGCCCGCTCATGGAATCTTCACAGGAGCCGCTGCAAGCTCCCGCGATCCCCGATGCTCGCTCTCCTGCTCATCGCCTCCATCGGCTACATCGTTTCCCTCGTCACTTCCTCCGCCCCCGCGCCGGACCCGGAGAATCCTGCGCCCGTATCCCGCTACGATCACCTCCGCCCTTGGCTGCTCGCAGGCATGGTTCCGCTCGGCACCCTCGCGGTCATGGCCTATCTCTTCTGGATCTCCGGCTTCGCCACCACCGTGCAGTTCAATGCCGGCAGCAGCCGCCGCATGAGCACCTGGTCCCTCTGGGTCGATCTCTTTCCCCTGCTGCTCATCCTCACCGCCATCAGCGCCTTCGCGAATCTCATCTGGCTTCTCCGCAGCGCCTTCACGCGCGGGCAGCGGCACCGCTTGCCCGCCATCGCCTGTTCCCTCGGGCTCTCCGTCCTCAGCTTCTTCACCGTCGCCGGGAACTTCCCCTCCGCCTGAATCACCATCCCCTACCCGGGCACCACCCTTCAAATTACCAGATCCGTAGTAGATTCCACCTACAACATCCCTGTTGCCCATCATCGCCTGAGAAATCCATCATTCCCGCGAAACCAAATCCGTTTCGGCGGGTTCGAAAGATGTCATGAGCATGCTCACCGGGAGCGGCCGCATCACCCCATCCGTGGGGTGGGACCAACGGCCAACGATTCCGGCTTGCGCGGTGCTTCCCCGGATCCCCGTCATCCGGGGAAGCATCAACTCCCTCCCCCGGGGAGCGCTGACTTCACTCAGCCGAAGCAACCCTCACCGCCCGCCATCAAGGGCAAGTAGTCCCGCCTTCAGGCGGACGAAGCCGCTCTCGCGCCCCGCACCACCCCTCATCGCAGCGGGATGACTTCGTCATTCCGGCTTCTCGCATCCTCCCCGGGATCGCCATCAGCTTCTGCATCCCCGCGTCCCCATCTCCTGCCCTTCCACTGCTCACGGATCACTCGGCACCTGCCTTTCCTTCCAACTGAACACTAAAAACTAGCAAACTCCCTCTACCTCTCACTGCTCACTCGGCACTTCCTTCACCATCCGCTCACGCCTCTTTCACGCAACACCGCATGACATCTGCGCGCGCACTGGTTAGAAAGGGAAACGCAGGGCCCGCTTGCCCTCCGGAAAAAATCCCCACCATCCGCACCCACGGACATGAGCATGATCGGCCATCTCGTTCGCATCCCGGACCGCACCCGGGAAGCGCTCCTCCGCGATCCCCACCAACTCATCCCCTTGCTCCGCGAGCGCCCCGCCCCGGCCCGCAAGCCCGCTGCCCGCGCCGCGAAACCCGCCGCCCCGCGACAGAGCTTCTTCACCCGACTCTTCAGCCCGCGTCACGGCGGCAGCGGCGTCTCCACCCTCGCGCCCCCCGTCCTCTCGCCGCCGGCCACCACCCGCCTGCCCGCACCGCGCAGCCTCCCGCCCATCCCCATGGATGACCGGCTCGACCAGGACAAGGCATGGCACGTCCACCACTTCCTCCTCACCGGCAGCGATTGGGAAGGCCCCTTCCCCTCCAGCTTCATCCTGAACGGCGGCAAGACCCTCGGCGATGTCAACGTCGGCCACGGCCCCGCCCGCTGCTTCAGCCCCGCCGAAGTCGAGGCCATCTCCGCCCACGTCCAGCGCTACGACGATGCCACCCTCCGCGCCCGCTTCGATCCCCTCGTCATGACCGACCTCGAGATCTACCCGAACATCTGGGACCGCGGCTACGACATGGACCAGCAGTGGGAATACTTCAGCATCAGCTTCGCCGACATGCAGCTCTTCCTCCACGAAGCCGCCCGCAAGAAAATGGCCCTCCTCGTCTACGTCGGCTGAATCCCGCCTCATCTACGATATCCATCGTACCAATCCTCCCCGCCCGCCCCCCCCGGGGGTAGGCAGTCCCGCCTTCAAACGGACGAAGCCACCCTCACCTCCTACGCCATCCATCGTAGAACCTCCCCGCCCCGGAGGGGCATCGGAACTTAGCCGGTGCGCAAGCGCAGCGCAGCCACCGGTCACGCACACCCAACGGTTGGCGCCCCGGAGGGCCGCCGGAAGCCCCCGACCCACTCATCCCTCCACCTCGTATCTCCTGCCTCTCCACTGATCACTGCTCACTCGGCACCTGCCTTTCCTTCCAACTGCCCCCCACCGCGCACCAGCGCGCACTCCGATTGATGATTGGAAGATTGGTGATTGATGATCTCCTCACCTCTCCCCCGGCAGCACCTCCAACACCTCATCAAACTCCCGGATCTTCCGCTCATTCTCCTCCAGCCTTTTCCTCATCAGCTCCTCCCAATTCCCCAGCGCCGAGCGCAACCCGGCATCCTCGCTCACCGGCTTCTCCCCCCGCTCCGGTACCTTCCCCAGCGCCGCGATCTTCTCCCACTCCTTCTCCAGCGCCTGCTCCCAGCCACTCACCCTCCGTCGCGCAGAGATCAACTTCTCCCCGTGCACCGGCTCGCGTGCCGCCTGCAGCCCCGCCACCTCCGCCCGCGCCTCGTTCAAAACCTCGCGCACCTGCAGCAAACGCTGGAACACCGCCGCCACGTCCGCCCGCTCGAAGAAAATCCGGTGATGCCCCGACTCCCCGCAGCCATCCACCACCCGCAGCACCTGATCATAGGAAACACCTGCACCGATCGCCACCTCGATCGCCGGCCCGCCCTTCCCTCCGGACATGCCCGCCAGCTTCGCCCGCAGCGCCCTCTCCTCCAGCCGCTCCCCATCCAGCGCCACCCCGCCGCCGGCCAGCAGCCGCAGCTCCATCATCTTCGGCAGGATCACCTCCGCCCCCTCGTCCTTCCACTCCGGCAGCGGCACATCCGCCCCCTCGATCACCTCCGGCGTCGTCTCCGTGTAGAAGCTCGCATTCGTCAGCCCCGCCTGCGTGCACAGATCCAGCACCGCCGTCACCGCGCTGTACTTCACCTCGCTCCCCGCCTCGATCATCACCGGCCGCCCCGGTCCCTCCGCGGAAAGCCGCTTCAGCTCTTCTAACAGACCGCTCCCATCCCGCTCTTGCCGGTTCACCGTCACCCCGCCATCCGGAGCGATCCGGATCCGCACCAGCTCCGGCACCCGCGACTCCATCGATTTCTCTAACAAACGCTCCGCCAGCTCGCGCGGCGACTCCGCTTCCACCTGCACCTTCGCCTTCTCATCCTTCGCCGCCGGCCTCCTCCCGTAGTCCAGCACCCGATACTGGACCATCTTCGGGTAATAGTCCTCCTGCAGGTCCAGCACCCCGCGCACCCCGTCCCGCGTCTGGAATGCCCAGATCCCCCGCGCCCGCCCGAAATTCCCGATCCCCGGCCGCAATTGCCAGGTCACCAGATCCAGATCCTCCGGGCGGATCAGCGCGAAATTCTTCCCGCTCCCCTCCGCCACCTTCAGGTCCACCGTGTTCCAGTTGCTCCCGTCGAAGTAGAGATCCGCGCCCCACTCCTCCATCCGCCGCTCGAAGCTCACCGGCGCCCAGTTATAAGTGATCGCCGCTCCCGACTCCAGATCGATCGCCAACTTCACGCCCGGCTGCCCCACCATCTGGGAGGCCGCCTTCTCCTCATGCAGCCGCGTCTTCATCGCCCGATACGGTGGATACCACTCGTAGCGCAGCGCATCGATCCCCGTGCGCGCCAGCGATAGCATCACCAGCAGCAGCACCACACCCAACGCCCAGCGCCCCTCGAAACTCTTCCGCGCCCGGATGCCTAACAGAATCCCCGCCACCCACAGCACCAGCACCGCACCCTTCACCACCAGACCGGTCGTGTCGTTCTTCAGCACCTCGTTCAGCCGGCCGAAGTAGGAGATCGCCGTCACCAAAACCGCGAATGCCGTGCACAGCCCCGCCGCGGATGCCGCCTTCCGCTGCCACCACGGCCGCTCATCCCGGCCATGCTCCCGCACATGCCTGCGATACCCCAGCCACGCCAGCACCGTGAAGCACGCCAGCGGCAGGAAATTCCCGCTCATGTAGGAGCCCGCCGCCACCAGGTGCGGCACCTCCGCCGCATACAGATACGATTGCGTCCACAGCCGGAAGACCGCCGCCACCAGCAGCACCACCCCGCCCGCCTTCAGAAACATCCGCCACGGCACCAGCCGCACCTTCACCTTCACCCGCTCCGGCTTCGCCGCCACCTCGGCAGCTGGTGGCTCCGGCGGCGGCATCGCCGGTGGCGGCGTCAGCATCACCTGCGTCACCATGCTCTTCACCTCGCTCACCTGCTGGAAGCGCAGCTCCGGCTTCGCCGCCAGCGAGCGCAGCACGATCTCGTCCAGCCGCACATCGATCTGCACCCGCCCGGATGGCACCGCACCCGCCGCCGGGCGCTCCCCCGTCAGCATCTCGTGCAGCACCACCCCCAGCGCATAGATATCCGCCCGGTGATCCACCGCCTGCGCATGCGCCGCCTGCTCCGGCGCCATGTAGGCCGGCGTCCCCGAGCGGTCCGCCGCATCCCCCGCCATCGTCGCGATCCCGAAGTCCGCGATCTTCACCCGACCCTCCCGGTCCAGCAGAATGTTCTCCGGCTTGATATCCCGGTGCACCACCCCGTGATCGTGCGCGAATTGCAGCGCATCGCAGATCGGCGGCACGATCGCCAGCGCCTGCTCGCTCTCCAGCCGCCCGTCCCGCAGCAGATCGCGCACATTCACGCCATCCACATACTCCATCACGATGTAGTAGAGCTCCCCCGCCCGGCCGAAGTCGTGGATCGTCACGATGTTCGGGTGGTTCAGCCGCGCCAGCAGCTTCGCCTCCTTCTCGAAGCGCCCCGCGAAGCCCGCCTCATCCTGCCACTCCCCCGCCAGGATCTTCAGCGCCACCACCCGGTCCAGCGCCTTCTGCCGCGCCCGGTACACGATCCCCATCCCCCCGCGGCCCAGGCACTCCAGGATCTCGAATTGCGGGAACTTCTCCCGCAGATCCTCCGGCGATGGCGGCGGCTCCACCGGCACGCTTTCCCCCGTCGGCATCGTCTGCGTCCGCAGGTTCATCGCCATCAGGCAGCGCGGACACAGGCCCGCCGCCGATGACGACAGCGGCGAATCGCAGCGCGGGCAAGAGGACGGGGAGGAAGACACATCAGCCATACCGGGAGATTCGCAAAAGACATCCCATCGTTACCGGGAAAGCGCCGCCATCAGCGCCTCCATCTCCTCATCCACCTCGGAGGCATCCACCACCGTGCGCGCCACCTCCTCCCGCACCAGCGCGCGGAAGCGCTTCCGCAGCCGGTGCGCCGCCACCCGCAGCGCCCCCTCCGTGCTCCCGCACTCCGCCGCCAGCGCCGCGTAATCCGTCTCGCCCCGCTCCGCTGTTAGAGTCGGCATCAGCCGCTCGAATTCCTCCGCCCGCCCCGTCGCCTTGTAGTCCTCTGCCAGCCGACCCATCGCCGCCTCCAGCATCGCCAGCGCCCAGCGCCGGTCGAAGAGTTCCTCCGGGCTCCGCGCACTCTCGTCCTCGTGCGTGTACAGCCGCTCCGCCAGCTCGCCATCCAGCGCCAGCAGCTCGCGACCCCCACCGCGCTTCGCCGCCTGCTCGCGACGCCACTCCCCGATCAGGAAGCGCTTCAGCGTCGCCTGCAGGAAGCTCCGGAATCTCCCCCGCGCATCATCCGCCAGCCCCAGCGTTCCCCGCTCCAGCATCATCGCGAAGAACGCCTGCGCCAGATCCTTCGCATCCTCGCTCGACTTCCCCGATCTCCGGATCACCGCATAGATCGGGAACCAATAGATCCCGCACAGCTCCTCCAGCGCATCCGCCGACTCCCCCCCGCCGGCCGCCACAACGAGCGACCACCGCGTGGTGGCAAAGAGAGGAGGACGGGTAGCCAAGGTGCCGCGCAGCATGAACACCCCTCCCCATTCGGAAAAGCCCGCGCTTTGTTACACCACCCCCGGGACCGCGAACTTCGCGCAGCGAAGAAGTCCGACTGACTATTTTAATCCCATCGGACAATTTCAGTCCGCTTGCACAGTCCGGTGAAGCACCTCTCACCGCCCGCCCTTCCACCGATCACTCCTCCCACCTCCAACTTTTTGCGCCCTTCTGCGCCTCTTCGCGGCCCCAACCCTCCCAAACCAGCATCTTCCACTGATCACTGCTCACTCGGCACCTGCCTTTCCTTCCAACTGAAAACTGAAAACTAGCAAACTTCTCCCCCCCTACTCCTTCAACTTGATCTTCAACTTCCCCGGCTCCACCGACATCTCCTCGATCCCCGCCACCTTCCCGCCCTTGCCCCCGCCCAGGATCTCCCCGAGCAAATCCTTCCCCTTCAGCTGCGCCAGCCAATCGTTCGGCACGGAGACACCCCACACCGTCAGATCGTCCAGCACCAGGCTCGGCACCCCGTTCTCCGTCTTCACGAAAAAGCGCGCCCGCGCCTTCAGCCGCTTCCCGCCCACCACCGGCAGATCCTTGTCCAGATCCGTCTCCAGCCGCGCGTGCACCGCATCCGTCGCCAGCTCGAATTGCAGCTTGTCCCCCAGCGTCGTCTGCTCGTTCAGCAGCCCGTTCAGCTCCTTCTCCGTCAGGATGATTTCCCGCGAGCCCTTCTCATACGTCGGCTCCGCCGGCGTCGGCGTCGGCACCGCATCCGGCGCCTCCACCTGCGGGTAATCCCCGCGCTGGATCGCCTCCACCTTGTGCAGCACCACCTGCTTCTCCTCCGCGCTCAGCTGCACCGGCTTGATCGGGCGGTTGATCCACAGATACACCCCGATCCCCACCAGCAGCACCACGATCACGCTGATCAGCGCGGGCACCAGGCAGGACTTGCGGCGGGGCGGCACGGCAGGCGGCACTTCATTCATGGCGACAGAGGAAAAGGGATCAGGAGAATTCAGATATCAGAAGCACGGGAGCACATCCGGCAGGAAGCAAAATCCCGGCCCGCGCGCGGGGCGAGACCGGGATGGAGAGTAGTGGCGGCGAACCGGGAAAGCTCATCATCGGAGGTTTTCTCAGATCACGGGAATCGAATCCCGCAGCCGTGGACATCAGCGAGATCTTCATCACGTTACCGCTCTCGTCACAATTACGGAATCGGGAACATTTTGGAACACTCAGTCCCGCTGGCATCTCACCAGCACCTGATCGATCCGTGTGATCGTAGCCCCCCCGCTCCTTCCGGCACCCTGCCCACATTCATTGCCCGGCGGACCTTCCACAACCACCCCCGGGCCCGCCAGTCGGAATCCAGGATCCAAGTGCCGCGGGCGGTCCGCAGCTCCAGCCCGAAATCGAGCTTCGCCACGAACACGCGGCGATCGATGCCGACAGCCTCGGCGTGAGCGGTCTACCGGGACTCGGAGAAGTCGTAGACAGTGACCCACTAACCGACTGGCGGCCCGAAGTCAGGGCACCTCACTCACGCAATTCCTGTCCGGGTGCCGGCATCGCGCCCATTTCGGGACGACTCGGGCAACATGAGCTCATATGAACACTTAACGCTCCCGGGAGTCAACCAGGCCCCGCTAAAAGTAGTGTCCTGATCTGACGCGCCCGGCTTGTTCCACGGACGTACGGCTAGCGGGGAAAGAAGAAGGAATTTCTAGTAATGGTACAATTTGAATCCCGGCCCGCGCCTAGCTTATGATAATGAGGTCGACGTTAGGCCGTATCGCCTGTTGAACTGGTAGCGTCAGTAGACGGACTGACCACACAGTTCCGAGCGCGTAGGTAAGCTTTGTCACCGAAGTTCATCGTGATGAACTTCTTGATCTCTTCGCGCGTGTAGTCGCTCTCCAAAACGGCCTCGATCATCCGAATATGAAGGCTGTGGTCCATCCTCTCGAACGTCACCACGTCCGGTAGATTATCGTTTACCCAAGCGGTAAGCTTCGCAACTGGATAGAGTCTCGCGTAATTCATCGGCACGCAAGTCGGCCGCGAAATAAACGGGTGCTCACCTGCTTGGAGAACGAATTCTCTATGCGTGTCGGCGCTATGGTCGCGCACGCTACTGAAATTAATAAATACGGCCTGACCGTCGACGGCGGGCGTTAATGCGATAAAACAATGACCGCCAGCAAAATGCTGGCTCAGTCGATCATCGAGAACAGCTCCAATACCGGAGTCGAAATTGAAGGTCATGCTGCTGAGAATAAGCGGTCCATCGCTTGCATTCCGAGTTCCTCGGACGCAATGGCGGCAGCCACATCATTCTCAAATCCAGCGCCTTTTAGCAAGTTCTCAAGTGTGATTGCAGTACTTGAACCGTTCGGAAATTCCCACTCCGGGAACGTGTGAGTGAGATCGACAAGCTTCCATTTGTCCCAGCTTCCGAATTCCGCCATCACGCGATCTAAGACCTTGCGGTCGGCCTTTGAAAATCCTGGTTCAGGAGGGGTTGATTTGAGGCATATTCCGAAGCCAACCGTCTGAAACAAAGAGTTCCAAATCTCGCCGTTCACGTTTCCTCTGATGAAATTGTAGGCGATGCTCAGCACGGGCCCCTGATTCATCGAGACGTAATGGTCACCTGTGATCGCAGTCTGATTCTCGCGAAATGACTCACGATCAGCAATATACATCAACTTCAAGAGTTTGATGTATTCAGCAGACCCCCCGAGGTTGGTGAGTATGTAGCCAGCAACGTCGGCAAGTCTCTGTTCAATCGCTTTCATTGTTCAAGGCATTCACCTCCGCTGGGGCTAAGCTTGGGCATCGCCTCACCTTACCCTTTTCCTCCGATGCCCAAGCTTAGCCCCAGCGGAGGTCAACGTCAACGCATTTATATAGTGTTGATGCTTAGTCGCTTGGTCTAGTCTTCCTGCAATGCTGCTTAGCACTAGCTAAGGGGATCCTGCAAAGCGTATTGCTCGTCAGGAGACATTGAACCTTTGAATCCTGTAGCCTGCATCCATTGCTCAGGATTCAGATTACGCGTATGCGGTTACTCTCCAGAATGCGGAAATCGGTGGCTACAAGATCACTGAGACGCGAGAAGAGTTACTCGCCTCGCGCGGATTATTTCTTGGACGTAAATCTCAACCGAGATCCGGCCCGAGCCGGTGGAACTGGGTATCTCCAGCCAGGTCTAGGCGTTGGTTGTCACTAATGGGCTTCTTAAAGAAGTAATGGAAAGCAACGCGACCGGATTCGATTCCATCCGAGATGGCCGGGAATGGCCCTTTGACAGCGACCAACTCCCACCCCGCGTCGCCGTACACGTTCAGTGTATGGACCTCGTGTTCCAGATTCTCGTCTGCATGTAACATTTCGGAGACATGGATCTGATGGAGGTATCGTTCCATCCCTGGAGGGGATCAGGACTCAGGATTCAAGGCTAGCCCAAACTATACCGCGCCCCTTGTGCTTGACCCTACAAAGTTCCGTGGCAATCTGCGGTCGCCTTGAAAGAGGCCGGGCCGTCGAGTCATGAAGCTACTTCTTCCCCTGATCCTGATCGTTTCCGCGTCCGCTCAGACGCCAACCACGCAAGAGCTTGTTCTAGAGCAAGTTGAAGAACAAACCCGGCTCCTTGAAGGCATGGAGCGAAGGGCTCGACTCGCCGAGTGGGCAAGACAGGACGAAGCACGTCGGCTGCGTAGGGAAGCGGAAGAACGTGAGATGGATTCGGAAGCACAAACCGCCGCCATCGTGAAAGCGATTCAGGACTCCGAGGCGCGGCGAGTCTTGAATGAGAGCTTGGCCCGACTCCAAGCGATCCGCGACGCTGAGAAGGCCGAACTGCGGGCGGCGCAAGTTGCGCTTGAAGACTCGCTGAAACGTTGCGAGCAAGAGCTAGCTTCTTTCAAGGATATCCGGCCCGCGCTTGTCTTGTGGGTATTGGGAGCGCAAGAAGCGTGCACGCAGCGTGATCCTGTCTTCCTCCCCTACACAAACAGAATCGCCGGGATCGCGAAAGCAATCCCGTCTACTGATGTAGCGAAAGCCAAGACGCTCAATCCGTGAGTAGGCCGATTACGTCTGTCAGCTTCCACACCCGGGCGGTCACACCCGCTGCTAAATTATTACCCTACTAGAAGACCTTTCGGAAGCTGATCTTACCTCGATCTTCTCGAGGGTTCTTCATCTCATACCGATCGTGACCGGCTGAACCACCGCTTCCTGGACACGATTCAAAAAAGGAGAGGCCCAATGGCGTGAACCATTGGGCCTCAGATGGTGGAGGCGAGGGGAGTCGAACCCCTGTCCGAAACATCTTTCATGCGGGTCTCTACACGTTTATCCAGCGGTCTGGGATTTCGGAAGTCGTAGGCCCGCTGGCAGCGTCCCCCTTCCTAGAAACCTGTGGATCTCGTCAAGCAGCCCGGTTACCCGGCTCCAAGACCAGCACGCTAAGTGTTCACCTTCCCCCTCCGCGTGCGCAAGAGTTCCGGTGTTGCTGTCAATTAAGCAGCAAGGGCAAGCTCGTTAGAGTCTGCATTTATTTGTTTTGAGCGGCTTTTTAGGAGGCCAGCCGATCAACCTCCACGTGCAACCAACACTGCGAACATCCCGTCGAAACCAGAACGCCCCCAATTGCTGACACCCCCACCATGCCCCCTCTGCCCCCCCGGGGCAATTGGAATTTCCACCACCCCTTTGGAACGCCGCCCTTGCCGCACGTTCTTGGGAAAAAACCTCCCGCGCTCCCGTCACGCCGGGGAAAAATAAACCACCCTTGCCGGCACCCCCGCGCCTCCTCTCCATGATATCATCGTCGGATGGACCAGAACTCCGACACCGCCGCTGCCACCGATCCCGCCGCCAAGAAGCTCAATCCCCGCCAGATTCAGTTCGCTCACCTCGTCGGCACCGGCACCACCCAGCGCGAGGCCTACCGCATCGTCTACGGCAGCATCAACGACGGCAATGCCCACAAGGCCGCCCTGCGCCCGAACGTCGCCGCCGCCATCGCCCGCCACCAGCAGCAAGCCGCCGCCACCTGCACCCTCAAGCGCGACGACCTCATCCGCACCCTCACCGATATCATCCTCACCCCTGTCGCCGACCTCCACATCGCCCATCCGCTCACCGCCGAATACACCGTCACCCGCACCGCCAAGACCGAGACCACCCGCATCAAAGCCCTCTCCAAGATGGATGCCATCAAGCTCCTCGCCCAGCTCTGCGGCTGGCTCAAGCCCGAGCCCCAACCCGAACCCGTCGAAATCGTCCTCAAGAAAATGTGGTGAACCCCCGGGACCGCGGATCTTCAGTCCGCATCGACGGTAGGGAAGCACTTCTCCCATCCCGCCACACCCCCACTGTAGCGGAACGACTTCGTCCTTCCGGCTGCTCGCATCCCCCCCTTTTTCACACCGCCATCTCCCCTGCTCTTACGTCACCCGCCAAATCCTCCAACACGGATCCTATCTCTCAATCAGACAAGCTCCCCTTCAAAATCCCCCTCCCGTTCCACGACACCTGCCGTAACAGATCCACCTCGCCCCCGAGAAAACTTCCGCATTCCCATCCCCGCCCCTCTTTCGCACCCTGCCAGCGGCATGAAGGTGAACCACTACCAAGTCCAGGACGGCCTCTTCGCCGGTGAATACCCCGGCCACCCCAGCCCGAATGTCGCGGAAACCCGTGTCCGCGAACTTGTCGACCGCGGCATCGTCACCTTCATCGATCTCACCACCCGCGAAGACGCCGGCTGCGGCCTGCTCCCTTACGAGCCCGTCTTCATCGAGGTCGATTCCGAAGGCAGCAAGGGCCTCAAGCGCCACTCCTTCGAGATCCCCGACATGGGCATCCCCTCCGGCCCCGAGGTCATGCGCGGCGTGCTCGATCTCATTCGCAGCGAAATCGATGCGGGCCGCACCTGCTACGTCCACTGCTGGGGTGGCATCGGCCGCACCGGCACCGCCGTCGCCTGCTGGCTCCGCGAGCAAGGCCTCGATGCCGAGACCGCCCTCTCCCAAGTCCAGGGCCTCTACGACGCCCACATGGACGCCGCCAAACGCGCCCGCTACCCCCGCTCCCCCCAACAGCCCGCCCAGCTCCAGTACGTCCGCGACTGGGCCTAACCGCCCCCCGGGGAGCGCGAACTTCGCGCAGCGAAGAAGTCCGACTGATTATTTTGATCCCCTCGGACCACTTTAGTCCACTTGTACAGTCAAGCGAACCCACCCTCCCCGCCCGCCACCAAGGGCAAGTAGTCCCGCCTTCAGGCGGACCAAGCCACCCCACCGTGCTACCACACCCATCGTAGCATCCCCCCACCGCGCGCCAGCGCGCACTCCGATTCGTGATTGGAAGATTGATGATTGATGATTTCTCCCCCACCTCCCCGCCCCGGAGGGGCATCGGAACTTAGCCGGTGCGCAAGCGCAGCGCAGCCACCGGTCACGCCCGCCTAACGATTGGCGTCCCGGAAGTCCGCCGGAAACCCCCGACCCGCTCACCCCTCCACCCCGCATCCCCTGCCTTTCCACTGATCACTCGGCACCTGCCTTCCCTTCCAACTGAACACTGAACACTAGCAAACTTCTTCCACTGCTCACTCCGCACTCTGCCTCTCAGACATTCGTCACCCTCTCCCAAAACCCCTCCCCCGCCTCCCGGTGCGCCCTCTTCTTCCCCGGCGCCATCTTCTCCCAGCTGCGCGCCATCATCGAGAGCCGCGGATTCCCCGCGAAGAACTCGTGGTAGTCCCCAATGAAACTCCAGAACAGCCCGTCCCACACCTCGCACCACTCCCCCTTCGGATAGTACGACATCTTCCGTACATAATTCGACCCGCTCAAGTAGGGCTTCGTCGTGAAAGTCCCGCCATCCGCGAACTGCGACATCCCGTACACATTCGGCACCATCACCCAATCGTACGCATCCACGAACAACTCCATGAACCAGCGGTAAACCTCGTCCGGGTGGATCCGGCACAGCAGCATGAAATTCCCCAGCACCATCAGCCGCTCGATGTGGTGGCACCACCCGTGATCCAGCACCCGCCGGATCGTATCGTCCACCGGCGGGATCCCCGTCGTCCCCGTGTAAAAGGCCTTCGGCATCTTCCGCCGGAAGCCCCAGAAGTTCCCGTTCCGGATCTCCACCCCGCGGTGCCGGTAGATCCCCGCCATGAACTCCCGCCAGCCGATCACCTGCCGGACGAAGCCCTCCAGCGAGTTCAGCGGCACCTTCGCCTCCGCCGCCTTCGCCAGCGCCCGCTCCACCATCTCCTCCGGCGCCACCAGCCCGATGTTCAGCGCCGGCGTCATCACCGAATGGAACAGCACCCGGTGGTTCCGCGAGATCGCATCCTCGTAGGCACCGAAGTCCGCCAACCGCTCCTCGATGAAGCGGTCCAGCCACGCCAGAGCCTGCCGCCGCGTCACCGGATATCCGAAGCGCGCCGTCCCGCCCGGATTATCGGGGAAGTGCTTCTCCACATACGCGATCGCCTCCGCCACTACCTCGCCCGGCTTCACCTGCGGCTCTCCCGGCGCCAGGTGATCCTCAGGAAAGCGCTGCCGGTTCTCCTCGTCATAGGACCAGCGCCCGCCCTGCGGCGAACCGTCCGCATTCACCAGGATCCCCAGCGCCTGCCGCTGCTCCTTGTAGAAGCTCGCCATAAAGGGCTTCTTCCGCTCCGGCCCCGTATGCTTCTCCAGCAGCTCCGGATCGCTCAGGAAATTCGGCGATGGCTTCACCTCCAGCTCGATCCCCCGCCCTTCGGCAAATCTCCTGATCCGCCGCATCAGCACGTCATCCACCGGATCCACCACCACCACCCGCTTCACCGCCTGCGACAGCCCCTTCTCTAACAGATTCTCGGACGCCTCCACATAGTGCAGGTCCGCCTTCCCCTCCGCCCAGGCCTTCATGCTCGCCCGGTGCAGCACCAGCCGCTGCTTGTGCACCGCCAGCGGCCAGCGCCGGTCGTTCCCGAAGAACAGCGGATCCTCGATTAGATAAGTCCTCCTCCCCTCCGCCAGCGCCGGATGCTTTGCATAAAGCTGGTGAGGATAAACCAGCGCGACCGTTCCTTCTTTCATCGGGCCTTCGCATAAGGCAGCCGCTCCAGCGGCGTGATTCCGAAATACGTGTCCAGCGCCGTCGAACCCAGAGCGCCCAGCGCGCTCAGATCGATCGACCCGTCCTCCGCAAGCTCCGTCGTGGCGAGCTGCACCACTTCCACGCTCCCGATGATGAGTTTCGTACCGTTCATGGGGATGTCGATGATCTCCGCCAGCCGCAGCCCCAGCCGGAAGCGCGACTCCGCGACGAAGGGTGCGGCGAACCCATCCTCATAATGCTCGCTCAATCCGGTCGCCGCGAACTCGGACACCTCCTTCGGATACCGCGCCGAGCATTGGTGCGCCTGCCGCATTATCCCCTCGTGCAAGTGGTTCAGCGTCCAGCAACCGGTCTCGATGAGGTTCGCCAGCGTGTGACGCTCCACCACATCCGGTCGCGTCACCATCCCGAGCAGCACCGGATTCGATCCGAGATGCACGACGCTGGAAAAGGGCGCCAGGTTGGTGGCACCGGCGGCATCCCGGGTGCCAACGAGCGCCACGGGTTTGATCCCGGGCAGGGAGGTGGCGAATTGGACCCGCACCAGCTTGTCCATGGCCGCGATATCGACGGAGCGGAGAGTAATCATGAGAAGAGTCGCAGTGAAGAAATCCCGCCATCCGGCCGCAGGATCTGGCCGCTCATGGAACGCGCAGCGTCCGAAAGCAGGAACAGCACCAGCTCCGCCACCTCCCCGGCGCTGCCTACCCGCTGCAGCGGATGACGCTTCGCCGCGGCCTCCCGCTTCGCCTCACCGTTCAATAGCATGGCCGCCAGCGGCGTATCTGTCAGGGACGGGGCGATCACGTTCACCCGGATTCCCGGTGCCAGCTCCGCCGCCAGCGCCCGTGCTAGGCCCTCCACCGCCCCCTTGGCCGCTGCTACCGAGGCATGAAATGCCATTCCCTGCGCCACTGCCACGGTCGAGAACAGGACGATCGAAGCATCCCCCGACCTCTTCAAAGCTGGCAGCGCCGCCTGAACCGCCGCCACCGCGCCAAGCAAGTTCACCTCCAAATCCCGCCGGAAGTCATCCGCCGTCAAACGGGCGAATGGCTTCAATTGGATCGTTCCCGGGAAGTAAACCAAGCCGTCCAACGGCTCCGCCAAAAGCACCTCATCCAATGCCGGCTCCTCAGCCTCGAAGGGCAGCACCGGGATCCCCAGCGCCGCCAGAGCTTCCGGCTTCCGCGCCGTGGCTTTCACCCGGTGACCCGCCGCCAGCGCCGCCTCCGCGGTCGCCAGCCCGATACCCGATCCCGCACCGACCAAGAGGATGTTCTTCGGCATTCACCACCTTCCGCAGAGGCCAGCCCTTGTCGAGGCGGTGACACGAAAAAAAGCCGCCGGGTCTCCCCGACGGCTTTTGAAAATCAAATCGCGTGAAAGGCGAGATCAGGCGAGAGCCGGATCTTCTTCCTTGTCGCAGTCGCCATCCTTGCATTTGCCGGCGAGAGCCGGATCTTCTTCCTTGTCGCAGTCGCCATCCTTGCATTTGCCGGCGAGGGCAGGGTCTTCTTCCTTGTCGCAGTCGCCATCCTTGCATTTGCCGGCGAGGGCAGGGTCCTCTTCCTTGTCGCAGTCGCCATCCTTGCATTTGCCGGCGAGGGCAGGGTCCTCTTCCTTGTCGCAGTCGCCATCCTTGCATTTGCCGGCGAGAGCAGGGTCCTCTTCCTTGTCACAGTCGCCATCCTTGCATTTGCCGGCGAGAGCAGGGTCCTCTTCCTTGTCACAGTCGCCATCCTTGCATTTGCCGGCGAGAGCAGGGTCCTCTTCCTTGTCACAGTCGCCATCCTTGCATTTGCCAGGAGCGGCCATGGTGGTCTCTTCCTTTTCCTTGTCCTTGCACTTTTCGCAGTCACCCGCGAACGCCATCGGGGCAAGGAGGAGAGCAGCAAACGAGCTGAGCACGAGTTTCATCTGAGTATTTCGGTGGTGGTTGGGTTGGTCGCTAGAGCAGATAACCTTCCCTGAGAACCACGTGAAGCGGATTTTGTTCCCGGAAAATGGCAATTTCTCCTGAAAATTTTCTCAGGGCACCACTTTCTCCACCTCCGGGGCGGTTCCCGCTCCCGGTTCCGCCTCGCCATCCGGGGATTTCAGCCCCCCCATCACGATGGCGACGATCAGCGCCACGGCCGCTAAAATGGCCACTAAAATGACAAGTTTGCTCATGGGAAGGGCGCCCACGGGGCGGCGCGGGCGATACCCTCCCACTCGCCCATGGGGCAAGCAAACACGAAATGTCCGGTTTTACCCCCCATTATCCTGAGGTGCTCCCGCCGTGACAGGGCGGCCTCAACCCTCCAGACTCCACCCCCGTGCCCGCCCTGCCCCAGCCACCGCCCGATGCCCCCGCCCCGCCGCCGGGACCGGAGGCGCTGCGCTCGCGCCGGAAGATGGGGATGATCATCGGGTTTGGCGGGTTGCTGCCGCTACTACTTTTGCTGTCGGCACCTCTATTCCTAAAAGCGCGCAAGGCGGCCGAACGGACCGAAGCGCTGAGTAACATCCGGCAGATCGGCATGAGCCTGTTCGATTTCGATTCCGATTATGGTCGCTTCCCGGACACCAGCACCATCGCTGAGGTAAAGCTCAGGACCTCCACGCCCCTGACCCTGACGGATACCAGTTCGAACCAGCTCTTCCGCCAGCTGATCGCCATGGGAATGAAATCCGAGAAGCTTTTCTACGCGAAGGTTCCCGGCAGCAAGAGGCCGGATGAGCGCTTTACGACCGACTCCACCGCCTTGGAGAAGGGAGAGTGCGGCTTCTCTTACATCGCGGGGATCCACAGCGGTTGGGACCCGGATACTCCCGTGGTCCTCACCCCCATGAAGCGGGGAACGCAATCATTCGAAAGTCTCAACAAGTGGGGTGATAAGGCCGTGATCCTTCACGTTGATAACTCCGCGAAGGCTCTCTCCATTGATAAAGCGGGCAGGGTCATCACACTTGGAGGCCGCGACATCTTGGATCCCGCCCAGCCCTTCTGGAAAGGCAAGGCGCCGGATCTTAAGTGGCACGAATGAACTCCGGCACGGCGGCATCCTCCGGGGTGGAGAATTCCACGGTCACGTTCATGCTCTGGAAGGCCCCGGTCGGGCCGAAATAGCGACCGCTCACGGGCATGACACCGCGCGGATGATGACTGGTGCCAGTGACGATGTGCTGGTGCGTGCAGCGCTTCCCGGTGGTGGGGTCGAAGCCACGCCAACCGAGCTGCGGGAAGTAGGCTTCCGTCCACGCATGGGTCGAGCCGCGGGCGGCACGGGTGGCCGCGCAATCGAGATAGCCGCTGGCGAAGCGCGCTGCGACACCCAGGTGCCGCAGTGTTTCCATCATCAGCGTGGCCACATCCCGGCAGGAGCCGGTGCCCAGTGAAAGCGTGGTGGCCGGTGTCTGCACGCCCTTTTGCTCGCGGCGCTGGTAGCCGATCTGGCGGTTGATGATGCCCGCCAGCTCCACCACGAAGGCCTCCGCACTGGGGAAGTCGCCGGGGTCCGGCAGGGTCTTGATCCAATCCTTCATCGAGGCCGCCTCCTCACCGAAGACCGGCGTCAGGTAGCCCGTCACCACCCCGCGCTCCAGCTCATCATACTCCAGCGGATAGGGATTCGGGCTCTGCGCGGCGGGCGGCGGCGTGGCGGGATCGAAGAAACGCCGCACCACCACATCCACCTCGAAGAGCAGCGACTTGCCCGGCTCGTTGAAGTGAGCATGCGCGATCGAGTTGCCGAAGATATCGCGCGTCCACACCACATCCGCGGCGGGCGCGATTGCCAGCGCGAGATTCTCCACCCGCAGGTCGTGCCCCTCCCGCGGGCGCACCACCAGCCGATGCATCTGGAAATTCACCGGCTCCGCATACGCATACTGGGTGCGATGCCGGATGCGCAGCAGGTGGCTTTCACTCATGGCTCGATCAATATCGCGTGCCCGGCGAGGTCGGCCGCACCGAGCGGGGTAAAATCATTCGAGACACAGGATACACTCATCCCGGTCATTTGCATGCTGCCGAAGATGGTGGCCACGGCGGAGTCCGCCGCATCCCGCCCGGTGGCGATCCGCACCAGCCCGTTCAAGGCCGCCAGGCGGGTGGGATCGAAGATGAACCAGCGGTTCCCGATGCAGGCCTCGAAGCAGGCGTGGAAATCCGGCGGCTGCATGAAGCAGGCATAGCCGGTGAAATAGCGCGCGGGAATGGAGAGCGCCCGGCATAGCGCGATGCCCAGATGCGCGAAATCCCGGCACACCCCGGACCGCTGAGTGAGCGTGTCAAAGGCGGAGGTGCCCGTGTCCGTGCTCCCGGAGAGGTAGTCGATATTGTTGAAGATCCAGTCGCAGATCGCCACCGCCTGATCGTAGGGGTGCGGGATATATCCGAATTCTTTCGTCGCGAAACGCCCGAGCCGGTCGGACTGGCAGTAGCGGCTGGGGAAAAGATAGGGCAGCGCGGAGCGACGGATTTGGGCCACCGAGACATCGTGCAGCTCCTCGTGGCTCACCATCGTCACCTTCGTGTCCGCCATCACCGAATACGTGATATCGAGCTGAGCGGCATCCCCGGTATCCAGGCGGATGTAGCGGTTCGCGCCCGTCTCCAGCGGGAATTCCTCCCAGCTCACCCCCGGCGTGATGGAGAACTGCTCCTCGCTGAGTGTTTGGTTCGGGGTTGAGAGGGCGTGGATATTCAGCAGCACGGTGCTGCGCTGTAGCACCTGATAGTGAAGCTCGGCATTGATCTGGAACGGCATGGCGCGCGCAACATCGCCCCTAACCGGGAAAGAGCAAAGGGAGCTTGGCTCCTTCGCATTCCTTAGCCTTTGAGCGGCACAGCCGCCTTGGACTGCGCGCAGCCTGCTGCCGTGAAGCAGCGGGGAAGGTCGCGGGTTATCCTGCGGGGACATGCAGGACTACCCGGAAGCCACTTGGTCGGGACGCACGGCACTTCGCGCCCGGGGATGATCGGGAATGTGAAGGACATCCCCCCTGCTCCGCAGCAGGCTGCGTTCGCGAAAGCGGCATCGGGCTGCGCGCAGTCCAAGGAGCCTGCGGCTCCAAGCTCCAACACGCCGTGACAGCCCCGTGAAAAATCCGCCAAGGAACGGTGAATCACTCTTACCCCCTTGGCCTTCATCGCCGCGCGATGCTACACGATGGAGTAAGCCATGAACCCGACTCCCACCTCACCTCCACACCCGGGAGATCTTCCTGAGAAACGCAAGAGCACCTCGTGGAAGAACATCGTCGGCCTGCTCCTTCTCGCGGGCTTGGTCTTCTTCTTGTTAGACGCGCTGCCGCCCATCATCCCGCGCCATAAGCCGGCCGCCGACCGGACCGAAGCCCTCAACAACATCCGTCAGGTTCACCTCGCCTTGGTCGAATTCGACAACGAATTCGGCAAGTTTCCGGATGCCGGCACGGTCGATGCCGTGAAGGCCAAGCATCCCACCGAACTTGATCTCGGCGCCGGCAGCTCGAACCAGATCTTCCGCCAGCTCGTCGCCAGCGGCCAGAAGTCCGAGAAACCCTTCTGGTGCAAGACCCCGTGGTCACCAAAGAAGCCGGACGACATCTATCTCCCCGGCAAGGCCCTCGAACCGGGCGAAGTCGGCTTCGCCTACATCGCCGGCCTCTCGATCAAGGACGATCCAAGTACGCCACTCCTCGTAGCTCCGCTCATTCCCGGCACGACCCAGTTCGATCCGAAGCCCTATGGCGGCAAGGCCATCATCCTCCGCCTCGATGGCTCCGCCACCCCCATGCAGATCCGCGCGGACAACGGCCAAGCTTGGTTCAACGGCAAGAACCTCTTCGATCCGGCCCAACCCTTCTGGAAAGGCAAGACCGCGGACATCAAGTGGCCGGAAACGCGTTGAAGCCATGGAATCCTGCGATCCAATTAGCCCGGATGAAAGGCGGTCAAAAGAAAAGAAGGCCAAGTTGTCGACCATCCTATTCGCGGTGACATCGCTCTGCTTGCTCGCTGCACTCTTCTCCCCCTTGTGGATGCGGAGAGGAAAGATCGCAGCACCCCGGACGGAGGCCTTCAACGGCATCCGATTGATCGGACAGGCACTCGAGGACTTCAAGCTGGAATACGGCAAGCTTCCCGACGACTCCACCATCGCCATGGTCCGGGAGAAGACCAGAACAGACCTGGAACTCGGCAATCGTAGCTCCAACGCGATCTTCCGGCAATTGATCGCCTCCGTGACCAAATCGGAAAGACCGTTCTGGTGTCCCACTGCGTGGTCGAAGAAGAAGCCCGATGAGGTCTTCACCGGCAGCATGGCTTTGGCCCCGGGCGAAGTCGGCTTCGCCTACGTCGTCCCGATCTCGCCGATACCCGATCCTAACATTCCGCTGGTCCTCACCCCCTTGATCCCGGGAACCACCCGCTTCGACCCGAAAACATACGGTGAGAAGGCGATCATTCTGTGTGCTGACGGTTCTACCATGGTTCCGAATATACAACCGGACAGCGGCGAGGTGTGGGTCAACGGCAAGAATATCTTCGACCCGAGCCAGCCCTTCTGGAAAGGCCAGAAGCCCGACATCCGATGGGCGGAAACCAAGTGATGTGATGAAAACGATCCGGATCAGCAACTGGAAGAGAACCGTGCTGGGGAGCTTGGCCTTGCTTGGCATTCTCGCCGTGATCCTCTTCACCCTCGTCTTGAAACAAACAGGCCGCGACTTCGATCGACGCGAGGCAATCAATCACCTCAATCAGATCAGCATGGCTCTCTTCGAATTCGATTCCGAATACGGCAGCTTCCCGAATGCCGGCACCATTGCCGATGTCCGTGAAGACACCTGCACCGAACTCGATCTCGGCACGACCAACTCGAATCAATTCTTCCGCCAACTCTTCGCCACAGGATTAAAAGCGGAGCGCCTTTTCCACATCCACCGAACCTCGCCGCCAGCCCGTAGGCCGGACGAGGTAATCACCAAAGGCAAGGCCCTCGGAGTGGGTGAATGCAGTTGGGGTTACCTGCCCGCTTCATCCGAGCCCTCCGCTCCTCTCGTCTTCGGCCCCATCATCCCCGGCACCCGCCGCTTCGATCCGGTGCCCTTGCGAGGCCAAGCTCTCATCCTGCGTCGCGACAACTCCACCAGCGCCCTGCGCATCAACCCGAGAACCGGTGGGGTCACCCTGAACCGCATGGACTTCTTCGATCCCCGCCAACCATGGGCCAAGGAGATCAAGCTGCCAGAATGAAAGCGGCTCTCACCTCTTTCCTTCCCCGGTAGCCGCTTCGCTTCCTTCTCAAGATCGTCAAGGGACTCCCTCTCGGCTTCCGCTTCAAGCATTGCCCGGCGGCGCGCGGCGAAGGCTTCATACTCCGCAGCTGCGCGGCCGTCCGCCTCTTCCCGGGATACGGAACCCGCATTCTCCAAGACCTCGCGGTCATTGAAGCGTAGGAACTCATCGAGCTTGGTCTGCCAGTCCTTCAGGAAAACCTGACGACGGCGGCGGGCTTGGTCTTCGACAAAGTCGAGCCACATCACGACAATGCGGTTCAACTCATTGATCTCCCCCTCCTGAAGGTAGTTCTTCGCCACCGTCACATCACCTTTTCGGACAGCGTCGGACTTCCAAGTCGTCAGCCCCATGTTTGGCAGGGCTGCATCCGCGCGGCGGTGAATGATTTCCGCAGCGGTCAGGCCGGTGGCGGCATAGTGGAGCTTGTTCTGGATGATCTGGACGAAGCGCCCGGTCTCCGCCGCGGAAGGAGCGTAATCCGCGGCCATGGCGAAGAGCTCCTTCACCCGGAGATACATCCGGCGCTCGCTTGCCCGGATATCGCGGATGCGCTCCAGCAGCTCATCGAAGTAATCCGGCACGCCGGCAACCGACTTCGGATTGCGCAGCCGCTCGTCATCCATCGTGAAGCCCTTCACGAGATACTCCCGCAAACGCTCCGTAGCCCAGCGGCGGAACTGCGTACCTCGCGCCGAACGAACCCGGTAGCCCACGGCGAGAATGGCATCGAGATTGTAGTGCTCGATCACGCGGGCTACCTCGCGGGAGCCCTCTTGGCGAACTATCCGGAATTTCCGGATAGTTGCCCCGGCATCGATTTCCCCGTCTTCGTAGATTCCTTGGAGATGCTCGTTGATGGTGCGGATATCCTTATCGAACAGCTCCGCCATCAGCTTCTGGCTCAGCCAGATCGTCTCTTGCTCGAATCTGCACTCCACGCGCGCCCGCCCGTCTTCCGTGACGTAGAGGAGAAACTCGCCGGCAGGCTCAGGGAGGACATTGGACATCTCGGGCGAGCTTATCGCGCACGTCGAGGCGAGCGAGAATTTCCTCTCCCCACCCTACGGACAGATCAGCGGCACGGAAGGAAAGTAGGTGCGGTAGCGGCCTGCATCCCGCGTGAGGATCTTGAAGCCCTCCGCCTGCGCGTGGGCGCCGATGAAGAAGCCCGCCAGCGGCGCCGACTTCGTGCCGCCCTTCAGCCGATAGGAACGGAAGGCCTGCGATGCGAGGAAGAGAGCTTCGCGAGGTAGCTCCAAATAGGGCAATCCAAGGGATGCGAGCAGCAGCTCCACTTCCCCGATATGGTCCGCGCCGTGGCAGAGCTCGATATAGATCAAGGGATTGATCACCATCTGTCCGATGCTCTCGGCCAGCCGGTCCTCCGACCAAGGCCGCCACACCGGATCATTGGTGGTCACGTCGAGAATGACGTTCGTATCGACCAGCACGAGATCAGTCATCGCCCCGGAGCTCGCGCATCAATTCGTCCGTGGTCTTGCCACCGGCCTTCCCGCTCCAAATCCCGGTGAAGGCCTTCAGGCGCTCCCGCATTTCCTCTGCGGTCTTGGGCGGGGCGATACCCGTTTCCAGCACGGCGGCGCTCAGGATCTCCCGCGCCTCCGCCTCCATCGAGCGCCCGTTGCTCGCAGCACGCAGCCGGAGCTTCTGCTTCACCGGCTCGGCGAGATTACGGATCGTCAAGGTGGTGCTCATGGAGCGAATGTAAGCAATGCTAGCATTGCTGTCAAATTTGACACTAATTCTGGGCAATACGCGCAAACAAAAAGGGAAAATCACTGTTCACATGAACTTTTCAGCTGCAGGTATCAAGTTCTTGCGCTAAACTCCTAACACGGTGCTGGAGTTCTCCTAGACCCCGCCGTTGTCTTGCCTCGAACGAATCCCTGAGTGTATATTAGGCCGTGCCCACCCGCTCTCCCATCGCAGATCCTTGGCAACGAGGAATTTACACGATACCCGATGCTTCACTGATTCTGAAGCTTCCGGCGGATCGCCTCAGGAGGTGGGTAACCGGAAGGGAGCATGAGGAGTCTCGGCATTTTCCGGCCGGGAATCTCGAAAGTAGGGGTCAAGGCAAAGACAGGCATCTTTCCTTTCTGACCTTGATTGAACTGTTCACAATCGACCGGCTCCGCAAGCAGGGTTTGACAATGTTGACCTTAAGAAAGGTAAGGGATGAGTTGAGTCAGCGGTTCCACACTGAGTTCCCCTTTGCATTGGAAGGCTTAATGATTTCAGGCAAGATGGTATTGAAGGAATTAGGTGACGCCGCGCTTTTGGAGCTGGGAACGAATGGGCAAACAGCCTTCAACAAGCTCGTAACGCCTTTTTGTGAACGTCTGGATTTCAGTCCCGCCACAAAGTTCGCTTCCCGTTACTTCCCGCTAGGAAAAGAAAAGCCTATCGTGGTTGATCCCAAGCATGCTTTTGGAAAGCCAACAATTGTAGGCACCAACATCACCACCGAGGCGATTTGTTCGATGCTTAGGAGTGGGGATTCCTCTGAAGACATAGCCGAGGCTTTCCAAGTTTCGCTGGAACATGTTAGTGTCGCGAGAGCCTTCGAAATGAAGCGTGCGGCATGAGGATCTATTTCGACGAGAATTTCTCACGCAACCTCACAGCTGGACTGCGTCTTATACAAGAGGGACGTCCTAGTGAGAACGTCTCAATCATATGGGGTCCGGATGAGTTTGGACGTGGCGCAGCAGACGAAGATTGGATTCCCAAAGTCGCGGCTAAGCACGGCGTGGTCTTCACCCAAGATGCAAACATTCATAGAATGAGAGCCCAGTGGGATCTCTGCCAAGAGAACAAAATTGGGATGTTCTTCTTGAAATTACCGGAAGGCGGCTGGGGCTACTGGCAGATTGTGGAAGAGGTAGTTAGACGATGGCGCAATGTAAAAGAACTCGCCGGGATTAAACGTCCATTCGGATTCATCGTCGACCCGCGTATCAAAAAGCCGAAGCGTCTTTAGCTGCGAGTGTACCGGTTGCTCTCTTAGCGTGTTACAGCCGTCTTTTTTGGGAAAGCGGTACAATCAAAAAACCCGCCCCTTTGCAGAGGCGGGTTTCTTTTTCGAAGTGGGAGGAAGGACTCGGGTGAACGAATCCAGTTGTCAGCAGGGAATTGCTTACTCGCCGAGGCCGAAGCGGACGAAGCGCTTCACCACGAGGGTGTCGCCGACTTCCTTGCCCTTGGCTTCCACGAGCTTCTTGATGCTGGTTTCCGGGTCCTTCACGAAGGCCTGCTCGAGGAGCACGGCTTCGGAGAAGAACTTGCCGATCTTACCTTCCACGATCTTCTCGATCATGGCTTCCGGCTTGCCTTCGGCGGCGAGCTGGGCGCGGTAGACGCTCTTCTCGGCCTCGATGATGTCGGCGGTGATCTCGTCGCGGGACAGGCCCTTCGGCGCGGCAGCAGCGATGTGGAGGGTGATGTCCTTCACGAGGTCGCGGAATTCTTCCTTGGAAGCGGTCTCGCCGTTGGAGGCGGACACTTCGAGGAGCACGCCGACCTTGCCACCCATGTGGATGTATTGGGCGATGGCACCGCCGTCCTGCAGGTCGAAGCGCTCGAACTTGCGGAGGCGCATGTTCTCGCCGAGCTCCAGGGTCTTCGCCTTCACGAAGTCTTCCACGGAGATGTCACCGATCTTCACGGCCAGTGCTTCTTCCAAGGTCTTGGCGCTGGAAGCGGCGAGGGTATCGGCGATCTCACCGACGAAGGCGACGTAGTTGTCGTTGCGGGACACGAAGTCGGTCTCGCAGTTCACTTCGATCAGGATGCCGGTCTTGCCGTCGCCGGAGAGACGGGCGGCGATGATGCCTTCGGAAGCCTCGCGGTCGGCCTTGGCAGCGGCCTTCATCATCCCACGCTCGCGCAGGTAGGTCACGGCGGCGTCGATGTCGCCGTTGGTTTCGGTGAGGGCCTTCTTGCACTCCATCATTCCGACGTTGGTCTTCTTGCGGAGTTCGTTAACGAGAGATGCGGTGATCATGGTGATATGAGCGGAGAGCGTTGAGCTGAGAGTGGTAAATGCGGGAATGAAAACGCGGATCGGGCGCTGGTGTGGCCGGATCCGCGGGGAGAGTTCCGGCTGCGGGCGAAACCCGCAGCCGGGGAAATGTGACGGATCAGCCCTTCTTGGCGACGACGATGGCGTCCACCAGGTTCTGCAGGATGATGCGGATCGAGCGGACCGCGTCGTCGTTGCCGGGGACCGGGTAGTTCACCACGGACGGGTCGGCATTGGTATCGACGATGGCGACGATCGGGATCTCCAGGCGGCGGGCCTCGGCGACGGCGATCGACTCGCGGGCGGAGTCCACGATCACGATGGCGTCCGGCTTGCCTTCCAGGCCGCGGATACCGCGGAGGTTGCGCAGGAGCTTCTCGCGCTCGCGACCGAGTGCGGAGAGTTCCTTCTTGGACATGGCCTTGAACTCCGGCTGCTTCTCGATGTTTTCGAGCCACTTGAGGCGCTCGATCGACTTGCGGACGGTGGCCATGTTCGTGAGCATGCCGCCGAGCCAGCGGTGGTTCACGTAGAATTGGCCGGTCGCCTCGGCGGCTTCACGGACGGCGTCCTGAGCCTGGCGCTTGCAACCGACGAAAAGGATCTTCTTGTTCTTGCCGGCGAGGTCCGCGAGGAAATCGGAGGCCTTGTCCAGGCACTTCACGGTCTGCTCGAGGTTGATGATGTAGATGCCACCCTTGTCCTTCATCAGGTAGGGCTTCATCTTCGGGTTCCACTTCTTGGTCTGGTGGCCGTAGTGGACGCCTGCGTCCACCATCTCGCTGATAAGTTCGTTAATCATTGGAATTCAGGTTATCCCGCCTTGATTCAGGACGGGCGATTGGCTTGGAAAATCCGCCGCATGTGATCCCTTCCGGAGTTCCCGTTGTTGCGTGGCGGCGAGCGAAGGGGCGGGTTGGATAGGGAGGACCGGCCCCCTTGGCAAGGGGAAAAGGCGCGGAAGTGCCGGGAGATCAGTGTCCCGCAGCCCGGAGGGGCGGCAGCCCGCGATTTTCCTTGGTCAGCTTCTCCCGGGATTTGGAATAGGTCTGCGATGAGCAACCAACCCGAGCGCGGCGCCGCTTTCTCCACCGGGGATGAATCCCTCGGTGCGCAGATCGAGGTGCTGCGCCCGGCGCTGAAGGGCTACGTGCTCTCCCTGCTGCCGGACCGGGATGCCTGCGAGGACGTGGTGCAGGAGACCTGCCTTTTCCTCTGGGACCGCCGCGGCGAATTCGAGCCGGGGAGCAATTTCCGCGCATGGGCCTTCAAGGCGGCTTGGTTCAAGGTGCTGACCCACCGCCGCGAGATGCAGCGGCGGAAGCTGGTCAGCTTCTCGGAGGATGTTTTGGAGCGCATCTCCCGCGCCTCCGAGCAATTCTCCGAAGGCGCCGACCAGCGCCTCGCCGCGCTGAGCCAATGCGTGGCCAGCCTGCCGCGGGAAAGCCAGCAGCTCCTGCGGCTCCGCTACCTCGACCGCGTGTCGCTCACCGCGCATGCCAAGGAGCTCGGCGTGAAGCCGAACCAGATCCAGAAGAGCCTCTCCCGGCTCCGGATCGCGCTCCGCCAGTGCATCGAGAACCGCCTTCCTTTCATTCCATGAGCCGCCGTCCACCCCACCCCAAACTCAGAGCCCTGGTGGATCGCCTCCACGATGGACCACCGCTATCGAAGACGGAGGTGGCCCAGCTCGAGGAGCTGCTGGAGGATGATGAGGCGCTGGCATACTACCTGGAGGTGAGCCAGCAGGAGGCGCTGCTCGCCTCGGTCATTCCCGCAGAGAGCCCGGTGATCGCTCCGGGTCCCCGCATCCTCCGATTCCCACGGCCGCTACTCATCGCCGCGGGCGCTGCGGCGGCCTGCCTACTCTTCGCGCTCGGATTGGGCTTCGGGCGCTGGCTGGACCAGCCCGCGAGTGCGATCGCGGTGGACACCGGCACGGATCCCCTCCCCAGCGCTCCCCCCGCCCGCATCACCGGCATGGTGGGCGTGCAGTGGACCGACGAGAGCAAACCTCACCAGATCGACCTGAATCCCGGAGCGAACCAGATCTCCATCGCATCCGGCTTGGTGGAGCTCACCTATGCCAGCGGCGTGTCCGTCACGCTGGAGGGCCCGGCCGATTACGAGGTGGTGGGCCACGAGGAAGGACGACTCGGGAAGGGCAAGCTCTACACCACCGTGCCGAAGGGGGCGGAGGGCTTCAAGGTCCACTACTCCGGCGGGATCGTGGAAGACCTGGGCACGGAATTCGCGATGGACGCCCTGCCGGATGGCAGCACGGAGGTCGGCGTCTTCTCCGGCAAGATCAAGCTGCACTCCTCCGGACGCGAGGCGATCACGCTGTTCGAGAACCAATCGCTGCTGCAATCCGCGGATGCCGCGGAGCCGCTGCAGGCGGTGCCGCTGGACCGGAAGAAATTCGTGCCGAAGCTGCCTGCCCGCGATTTCCGCTGGGAGGTGGATTCGCCCGCCGAGCAGGAGCTGTCCTTCGATGTGACGCACCTGCTGTGGAAGCCGGCGAAGTACCGCGCCATCTTCAAGTGGATGAACGGGCCGGATGCGGCGGAGATCCGGGACGTGCGGCTCTACCGCGATGACAAGCTGGTGACCGCCGACGATCACGCGGGCCGTACCGGCGTACTGCGCTTCGTCTCGGATAATATCTACGCGCTGGATGTCTTCCCCGGTAGCTATGCGCGGGGGCGGTGGACGGTGGTGGTGCGGATCCGGACGATGGACCGGAAGGGCGGCGGGCTGGCGGAGACCAGCGTGCCGATCCGGAGCCAGGGGATCCTGCAGTTCGAGGAAGGCCTGGTGACCGGGGCCGGGGTGGATGAGTTCGTCGGGCGCTGGTCGTATCGCCATATGGGCGATCTTTTCGTGCGGGAGTTCCACCCGGACGGTTCGGTATCGCTGACGCGGAATGGCGTGAATGAAGCGGGAGCCTGGGGCAGCGGTCACTGGAGCGTGCGGAACGGCCAACTGGATATCACCTTCCCGGACAAGCAGCTGGTGGAGCGCCATGTCCTGCGGGACGCGAAGACGCTGATCTTCACCAGCAATCCTTACGAGAACGCAATCAAGGCATCCGGGGACTAAATTTTTTTCGGTAAATCGGTCAGCATCATTTCCGGCGGGGAATAAAGACGGGTCAAACCCCATCCCCTGATGCAGATCATCAAGTTCCTTGCCGCCTCCACCGTGCTCGGCTTCGGCCTGGCGAATGCCGCGCTGCTCTCCCACTACACCTTCGACGAGACCACGGGCAGCGTGGCAGCGGACAGCGGTCCTGCCGCCGCCCCGGGTGCCATCGGTTCGAATGTCGTGCTGGGCACGCCGGGCAAGTTCGGCACCGCCTTCACCTTTAACAACGACGCGAGCCAGAACGGCATCGTGGACATGGCGAATGCCGCGAGCTTCGCCGCGATCAACGCCAGCCAGGCGGTCACCGTCTCGGCGTGGATGAACTGGACCTCCTCCACGGACAACCGGGACACGGTGGTCTTTCTGGGGAACGACACGGTAAGCGACCGCTATCTCGACGTGGGTGCGACCGGCGGAGTGAATACCGCGAACCTGGGCGGCGTCTTCGGGCGGACGCGCGGCACCGGCTTTCCCAGCTTGCTGGCGAGCTCCGGCCTGAACAACGGCCAGTGGCACCACATCGCCTACACTTCGAATGCCGCTACCGAGGTGACCGAGCTCTATGTCGATGGCGTGTTGGTAGCCAGCACCACCACGCCCGCTTTCGCCTTTCCTACTTTCAATAACTTCGAAGTGGGCCGGCTCGGGCGCAGCAGCCCCACGGATGCCTTCGCCGGTTCGGTGGACGAGCTCCGCATCTATGACAGCGTGCTGACCGCGCAGGAGATCGCCACGCTGGCGCAGGGACCGACGGGTGACCCGGCATTGAGCGTGGCTTCCACGGTCAGCTTCAACACCGGCGGTGCGCCCACCACCCTCTCCGTTTCCTTCTCGAACACCGGGACGAACCAGACGCTCACGCTCTCCGGCGCGACTCCGGTGACGATCAGCGGTCAGGATGCGGGCCTCTTCTCGGTCACGTCCTTCGACAACAACCTGGCGCCCGGAGCATCCGGCGCGATCCAGCTGCAGTTCACTCCCGTGGCGGCGGGCGACTACAGCGCCACGCTGAGCATCGCCTCAAACGACGCGCTCAATCCCACCAAGCAGACGACGCTGCAGGTGAAGGTGGCGGACCCGATCGCTTCCGTGGTTCCGCTCTCGATCGACTTCGGCAGCTTCGCGACTTCTCCCGCAGCGCAGACGCAGACCTTCACCGTCTCCAACCAAGGGGCGGCCTTCGATCTGGTCGTTTACGATCTGCTGGTGAGCGGCAGCCAGACTTTCTCCACGAACACCACGCTGCCGCTCACCGTGCCGCCGGGTGAAAGCCGGGACATCGGCGTCGTCTTCGATCCCGAAGGTGCCGACGGGAACTTCTCCGCGAGCCTGCTGGTCACCACCGATGGCTACAACCAAGCGACCTTCACCATCCCGCTGAACGCGCAGGTGAAGCTGAGCAATCCCGGGGCGAGCCTCGTCTCCCACTTCAGCTTCGACAGCGAGGCAAACGTGGCGGACGACAGCGGGCCTAACAACCTGGACGGAACCGTGGTGGGCGATGCGCAGCGCAGCACCGCAGCACGGATCGGCAGCGGAGCGCTCTTGCTCGATGGCAGCGGCGATCTGATCGACCTCGGCCTTGCATCGGGCCCGGCCTACACCACCCAGCTTGTTTCGGATGGCGATGGTTTCACGGTTGCCTGCTGGGCGCATGTGCCGGGCAGCACGGCGATCGACCGCACGCGCTTCTTCTCCACCTATGCGAATGGCGCCAGCGCGCTGACGGAAGGCTGGGGCGTGGGCCGCCGCAATACCGGACGCACGCTGGTGGCGACGACCTATGGCAAGGCGGATTACCTGAGCCCGGCGAACACCGCACCGGCCGCGGGTGCATGGCATCACTACACGTATGTCCTCCGGAATGTGCCGGTGAACCGCGTGGACTTCTATGTGGATGGCGTGCTGGTGGATTCCCGCACCACGACGGTGACCGGCTTCAATGATCCGACTTCTGTAGGCTTCGCGATCGGTGCGCTGGGCCGGTCGAATGCCTTCGAGGGTTTCGATGGTCGTCTCGATGACCTGCGCATCTACAACCGCGAGCTTGCCGCCGCGAACGTCGCGGATCTCTACAACTCCGCGCCGCCGCTCTCCGGCTACGATAGCTGGGCCTCGTCCTTCGGACTCGATCCGGCCGGCAACGGTGCGCCGCTGGAAGATGCCGATCGGGATGGCCTGGCGAACTCGGTGGAGTTCCTGCTCGGTGCGAGCCCGGTGTCCGGGGCATCGGTGAATCTGCCGCTCGTCACCAAGGGCGCGAATGGCATCACCTTCGTTTACCGTCGCGAGTCGGCGGCCTTGGATCAAGGTTTCGTGGATGCGGTGGAATACTCGAACCTGCTTTCGGCCGGAAGCTGGAGCACCGCGGTGCAGGGCGTGAACGGCGTGACGATCAGCAGCGTGGACCTCGATGCGGATACGGAAGAGGTGACGGTGACGATTCCGACCACGGGCAACCGGGCCTTCGCACGCCTGAAGGTGACGGCACCGCAGTAGTGGAGGCTGCATCGCGTGGCGGAAGGACTCTCGTCCTTCCGGCTAGGGGAGTGATCGCACGAGAACACGATGGCGATCAAAAGGTGGATCCGCCCCGCCGGAAGCACGAGAGTGATTCCGCTACGATGGGAAGCGAAGCCGTAAGGAGCGGGGACATTCTTGTCCCCGTTCATCACGCTCACCCCGACGACAGGAATGTCGTCGCTCCTTACGTGAACGCATCAGGTGTAGCGGGACGACTTCGTCGTTCCGGCTGGGGGAGTGATCGCCAGAGAACCCCATGGCGATCAAGGGGTGGATCCGCCCCGCCGGAATCACCAAATGCTTCCGCTACGATGGGAAGCGGAGTCGTAAGGAGCGGGGACATTCCTGTCCCCGTTCATCACGCCCACCCCGACGACAGGAATGTCGTCGCTCCTTATGTAGGCGCTGCGGTTTGACAACGAAGCCCGTGCCCATCAGCCTGCGAGAAGATGAGGGCTTTCCTCCTGCACACCGCCGCTCTCTTGATGACGCTCGGCTTGGCGAGTGGCGTAGCGCCCGTCTTCGAGAAGACGCCAGAGTATGTGGATCCTTCCGTCGGCACCTTGATCCCGTATCATGACGGGGTCCTTGCGATTTCCTCGGATTTCCCCGGCGTGCTGGAGGCAAATTGGAATACTCCAGCCGCCCGACCCTTGAAGTTGGAGAGGATGGATCACATAATCGATGCCCAAGCCTTAGGGGCGGAATTTCTATTCTTGGGGTGGTCTAAAGAGCGCTTCCAGCTGGCGATCCAGTCTGCGAACAAGGAGATCCGGGTGTTGGAGTTACCCGAGGAACTTCGGCGATTGAGAGCCCCCATGACCCGGGAGTTCAAGGGGCCGCGACTTGTACCGACGACGACCTATCCGGCATTGGTCGCCGACTACAATCTCCATTGGTTGGAAGGGGAAAAATGGCGCCGCTGCCCCCTGCCCCGCGAGGACATCAACTTCTATTTTCCCTTTCATCTCGGCAGCGAGTCGGAGGTCAGCGCTTGCTTCCGAAAGACCACCCTCTTCGCGGGTCTTAACGATGGAGAATGGGGCGGAAAGTGTGCATCGATCCAAGCCGATGCCGCCAAGCCGAAATGGATTCGTCTCAACGGGAGGCCTAGAAAAGATCCCGGGGGATTTCCTGGAACAGAGGCGATAATTGCCATGGCTTGCCCGCTCGGAAAGGATCTCTGGATTGCCAGCGGGAGCTCGCATCTCATGAGCCACAGCAAAAGTCTTCACTGTCGGTCCGCAGATGACGGGAAATGGAGATCAGTGGTGGACTACTCGCCGGAGGATCCTTTCAAGGTTGAGGAACGGAATCATGGCTCCTTAGAGCTCCCGGATAAGGCGTCACTCGATTGCCTCGCAGCGGACAAGATGGGCCGCTTCTACATCTTGGCCGACCGCCGTGGAATCTACGAGCTGCGCGAAGAGCTTGTTCCGATGATGGATTTCAATTTCTCGAGTATCAGCGCCAGGATCGGAGGGGCAACCTCCCATTGCGCCTCTACCTCGTTCGCCGCCTCAGGAAGAAACCAATTCTACGTCGGCACCAACGGCTTCGGCATCCTCGCCTTCCGGAAAGAGGGTGATGCGTGGGCGGCCCGTCAAATATTGGTGACGAAGGGCTAGCTGCCTCGAATGCGTGGATGGCGGCGGAAGAACTCTCGTAAGGCTCATCAAGAGGACACGAGCCACCACTACTGCTCTTCATCTTCCGCGTTCTTCCGGGGAACAGTTGAGGACTGCGCCTTCAGCTTCCCTTCCATGACCTGGATGGCCATCTTCTTCACCTCATCGTAGCCGGGGTTCTTGGTCAGGATGCCATAGGTGCGGTGGCTGCCGTCGGTGCCGTAGCCATCGAGATGGTAGCCGCGCTCGTCCTTTCCGATGGTGCCGGTCTCCCGCATCATCTCGGTAGTGCCTGCGTAGCTGCCGAAGGAGAGGTAGTAATCGTGCTGCTCCTCGCCCCTCTTCAGGATGAACTTCCAGACCAGGGCCCGCTCCCCTTCCAACTCGAAGTATTCCAGGACGAAGGCGCGGATGCCATCGATCTCGAACTGATCGCGGATGAAGAACTTCTCGGCCGCGAGATCCTCATGCTTGCCGGAAGAGCGTTCCTTCCGCAGCGCGGCGATCTCTTCATCGCGCTCCCGCTTCATGCCTGCACCCTCGTAGGCTTGGATCAGCTTGCCGCGAAGCTTCCAATCCAGCGGCTCAAGCTCCTTGAGCCGCTGCCAGTAGCCGATGGACTTCTTGAAATCGCCGGACAGATAGGTGAAAAGGCCGGCATTGTAGAGAGCGGATCGGTCCTTGGGATCCTTCGCGAGCGCTTGGTCGAACTCCTCCAGACTCGGCGGCTCCTGGGCGAGAAGCGGGAGCGCAAGAAGGGCGGAGAGGAAGGACAAACGAAAGCGCATCAGGTGAGAGATAGCAGAAGGACAGAGGCGGGCAAGGTGCGATGGCATCCCGTGTAGCGGGACGACTTCGTCGTTCCGGCTGAGGGTGTGATGGAACGGGACCAGGAAGGCGATCCGGGGCTGGATGCGCCCCACCGGAATCACGAAATGCTTCCGCTACGACGACTTCTAACAGCCCCGCGAATATATCCCTCCCCGATGGGGTAGCGGTATCTGTGCCGTTCATGGATCAGGCACCGGAACTACGGCACAAGCACTGTTTAAAATGACAAAATTTCAATTTATTCCAGCGTTTCGCACTCCGGGTGCTTTGCATCCTCGGCCTCAAAACGCGATTTCCCTTCGCGGTTCTTGAGGTCGAACGACCGAACCCGAAACAGACCCGTGACCAAAAAATCGACCCTGACCCGCCTCCCGATCCGATCTTCGATCATCGCCCTCTCCATCCACACCGTGGTCGCCGCCGACGGACTGTGGACGAATCCCGCCGGCGGTTCCTGGGCGAGCGCCGGGAACTGGTCCGCTGCCACCATCGCGGATGGCTCCGGCTTCACGGCCGACTTCAGCACGCTGGACATCGCCGCGGATGCGACCGTGACGCTGGATGGCCCGCGGACGATCGGCATCCTGCGTTTTGCGGATGCGACGACGCCGAGCAACAACTGGATCCTGGCACCCGGTACGGGTGGTCCGCTCACGCTCTCCTCGATCGGTGTGCCGCAGGTGCTGGTGAATAGCCAGAGCGCGGACATCGGCGCGGTGGTGGAGGGCACGCAGGGCATCAACAAGGGCGGCGCGGGCGTGCTGACGCTCTCCGGCGCGAACACCTTCAGCGGCCTGCTGCAAGTGGGCGCGGGCACGGTGAAGGCGGGCAATGCCGCCGCACTGGGTGCCGCCGGCGCCGGCAATGAAACCGTGGTGGCGAGCGGTGCGACCTTCGATGTGAATGGCAGCGCGCTGAGTCCCACCGAGATCGTCCACATCTCCGGCAGCGGCGTGGGCAGTGCCGGCGCGCTGGTGAATACCGGCGTGGCGCAGCAAAACGCCCTGAACCGCGTGGTGCTGAATGGCAATGCAACGGTGGGCGGCACGACGCGCTTCGACATCCGCCCGGGCACGGCGCCGACGCTGGATCTGGCGGGCTTCACGCTGACGAAAACGGGTGCGAACCAATTCAGCATGGTGGGCACCACGATCACGCCGGGCAGCATCGTGATCAACGAAGGCACCTTCAGCATCGAGACCACCAGCGTGGTGAATGCGAGCGGCCTGATCACCATCAATAGCCCCGGCATCCTGGGCGTATACGGGAATGCGATGGATGGCGCCACCACCCCGGCCCCGCTCTTCATGCGCCCGATCGTCTCGAACAACGGTACGATCTCCAACCTCAACAGCGACGCGAACATCGGCGGCACGGTGGCGATCAACACCGGCACCACGCTCACGCTGACCGGCGGCTTCACCACGCAGATGCGCGGGGTGATCTCCGGCACCGGCTCGATGCTGAAGACCGGCCCCGGCACCTTCGCCTTCCTGCCGGCGAATACTTTCGTGGGCAAAACCACGGTCACCGGCGGCCACCTGGGCATGCACAATGAAAGCGCGCTGGGCCCTGCGCCCGCGACCTTCCAAGCGGATCAACTGACGCTGGATGGCGGCGGCCTCTACACCGTGGCCGGCGGCTTCTTCTACATCGGCGGCGGTCCGGTCTTCTCCGGCACGCGCGGCATCACCGTGGGAGCGAACGGCGCGATCTTCGATGCCTACGGGCATGCCAACGCGCGCTCGCGCATCGGCCTGAACAGTCTGGTGAGCGGCCCCGGCGGCATCACCAAGAACGGCGGCGGCGTGCTGGAAATCCTGACACCGAACACCTACGGCGGCAGCACCACGGTGACCGGCGGCCCGGACATCTCGGATACCGCGGCGCTCGCGGCGATCCAGCTCGGCGACTACGGTGGTCTTAGTACCGGCGCGCTGAACTTCACGAACACCGGCGCGATCAACGGCCTGCGCTTCCTGGCCAGCGGCAACTTCACGAACAATGTCACGCTGAGCTCGGCGGTGGGCTCGCGCACGCGCTTCGTGGCGGATGGCAACGTGACCGCGGTGATCGACGGCTTGATCGAGGGCGGCAGCTTCGATGGCCCCGAACTGCAATTCGGCGGTGGTGCGGGCACGATCGTCCTGAACGGCGACAAGACCTACGCCAGCGATACCGTGGTGAACGGCGGCACGCTGATCCTGAACGGCTCGATCGAGGCCAGCGATACCGTGGTGAAGGCGGGCGGCACGATCGGCGGCTCCGGCACGGTGCGCCTGCTGACGCTGGAGGATGGCGCGACGATCCTGGCAGCGACCCCGCCGCTGAATAGCATCTTCGGCGTGGATGCCTTCAAGACCACCACCGGCGTGAACGTGCTGGTGCGCGGCGGCTCCCCCACCCCGGGCGTGAAGACGGTGGATGTGGTGGCCTATGGCGATGACACCGACGGCGTGCCACCGGACATCGCGAACTTCAACACCGCTGCTTACCGCGGTGCGACGCTGAGCGACGACACGGTGAACAACAAGATCACCCTGAGCTACACCAGCTCCGCGCTGACCTGGAACGGCACCGGCCCGAACTGGGACGTGGCGACCAGCGCCTCCTGGGTGGAGGGCACCGGCATGTTCTACCAAGGCGATGCGGTGACCTTCAACAACCCCGCCGCGGAGAGCACGGTGACGCTGGCCGGACAGCTCGCGCCCTCGTCCATCACGGTGAACAACACCAACACCTACACCTTCAGCAACACCGGCACGATCGTGAGCGGCTCGCTGGTAAAGACGGGCACCGGCATGCTGGTGCTGCCGGGTGCGAACTCCTTCGACGGTGGCACCACGATCAACGGCGGCACCATCTCGCTGAGCGCCTCCGCCACGGCCTCCGGCAGCAACAACCCCGGCGCGTTGGGCACCGGCCCGGTGACCGTGAACAGCACCGGCCTGCTGAAGCTGTGGATCGCGAACGGTGCGACGAGCTACTTCAGCAATCCGATCACGCTGAACGGCGGCCGCATCCTCGGTGAGGACGGTGTGAACGTGCTGAAGGGCGGAGTGACGCTCGCTGCCGGCGGCGGCACGATGTCCGCGAAGTGGAACAACAAGAACGTGGTGGTGGACAGTGTCATGTCCGGTCCGGGCAAGTTGACCGTCTATCGCGAGACGCCGAGCGGCGAGACGCAGGCATCGGTGATCCTGACCAAGGCGAACACCTATACGGGCGGCACGGACATCCTCTCCGGCTTCCTGCGCGTGGCCTACTCGGATAGCGCGCTGAGCACGGGCACCGTGACCTTCACCGGCGCGGGCACCCTGGCCACCGCGGTGAATGGCGGTCCGCGCACCGTCTCGAATGCGGTCTCGCTGCCCACGGGCATCATCGGCTCGCTGGATGGCGGGCAGTTCCCGCTCACGCTCTCCGGCGTGATCAGCGGCCCGGGCACGCTGCAATCGACCTCCTCCGGCCTGATCGTGCTCTCCGGCGCGAACACCTACACCGGCGGCACGAATGTGACCGGCACCGCGCTGCTGCGCCTGGATAGCCCGGGCGCGCTCGGCAGCACCGGCACCATCTCGATGACCGGCGGCACCCTGCAGGCCTCCGCGGCGAACACGGCGGACTACTCCGCACGCTTCTCCTCCGCGGCCGGCCAGCTCTACCGTCTGAACACGAACGGTCAGAGTGTCGCGTGGGCATCGCCACTGCTGAGCTCGAACGGCAGCCTGTGGAAGTATGGTCCGGGCACGCTGACCGTTACCGGTGCCAGCACCTACGGCGGCGGCACGAACGTGCAGGGCGGCGTGCTGGAGACGGCGCTCGTCTCCGATACCGGAGCAACCCCGATCGGCACCTTCGGCACGGCGGGCGGCAGCTTCCTGAGCCTGGGCGGCGGCACCTTCCGCTACACGGGATCGGCAGTGGTGAGCACCGCGCGCTCGCTGTGGAGCGATCAGGTGGCCAGCGGCATCGAGGTCACGAACCCGGCGGCGGTCCTGACCTTCACCGGCACGGGTGGCAACATCAACAAGCCCTTCACCAAGTCCGGTGCGGGCAGCCTGGTGATCACCCAGCCGATCAACAATGCAGGTACTACGATCACCGTAACAGGCGGCAACCTGACGCTGAACGGCGCGAACACCTATACCGGGGATAGCCTGGTCAGCGGCGGCACGCTCACGCTCGGCACCGCCACCCTGCCGAATACCGCGGATGTCCGCCTAGGCACCGGCGGTTCGCTGGTGCTGAACTTCGAGGCCACCGATGTGGTCGACGAGTTCTACATTGATGGCGTGGCACAGGCCGCCGGCACCTGGGGCAGCTTGGCCTCCACGGCCACGAACAAGACCTCGCGGATCACCGGCACCGGGATCCTGAGCGTGACCACCGGCGGCAGCGGCGGCGGCAATGCCTACGATACCTGGGCCAGCGCGGCCGGCCTGACCGGTGCGAACAATGGCAAGCTGATCGATGCGGACATGGATGGCTGGGATAACCTGACCGAGTTCGCGCTCGATGGTGCCCCGCTCTCCGGTATTCGCGGTGGCAAGATGGTCTCGAAGATCGCGACGGTGGGCGGGGTGTCCTCGCTCACGCTGACCCTGCCGGTGCGCACGGGAGCGACCTTCAGCGGGACCACGGAGAAGACCTCCGCGGCGATCAACGGGGTGATCTACAAGATCCAAGGGACCGAGACGCTGAGCAGCTATCCGCTGGAGGTGATCGAGGTGACCGGTGCGGATGCCACGGCGCTGCAGAGCGGGATGCCCGCGCTCTCCACCGGCTGGACTTATCGCAGCTTCCGCCTGGCCGGAGCGGTCACGGCGACCTCGAAGAAGTTCATGCGCGTGGTGATCTCGGAGGGCTGATTGGCTTTCCTGGTCGACGAAGATGGTCAGACGCCCCGGTGCTTCGGCACCGGGGCGTTTTTTTAAAATGTGAGGAAAGAACCGAAGGCAAAGTCTTTTGGTGATCTTAACTTTCAGGTTTTGTAACTAACTAATTTCAAGCAACTAATGCCTATTTATAGGTTGCAATAGATCAATTATAGCTATAGCTAGGGACATCCCTCATGTCCCAACCCCCGAAAAAGCCAAAAAAACTCTATGGAGATTCAAGACCGATTCCGGTAGAAGTCGCTGCAGCGCTTCTTGCAGCTCTAATTCTCATTCTCGTCCTCGTTGCGTGGCTCCCCTGATTTAAGACGAAATCCGCTCTTCCGAGAATAGTACTATTTTTTTGAAGGCCGTCATGAACAATCGGAACTCCAATTTCCTCAAACAGCTTGGCCTGACCCAAACTGCACTTGCCGACATTCTGAATGTAAAGCAACCGACCGTGCATGCGGGTCTCCAAAGAAATGCGGACTATTTCACTCCGCTTCGTCTCTCCCAACTCGCCAAGCATCTTCGTGACAATCTGCCGGACGAACTCGAAGCTTTTGAAGAGGCTCGCCAACTTTACATCTCAGACCCGAATTCATTCCAATCGGAAGAGCCCGGCAGATCAACCGCACTGGAAGCACTTGAATTTGCTCAGCAATGGGTTGTCGGAGACAGTCCCCGAGAACAACGCGATCTGGTTTTCGTCGACGACTTGCTGAAGTCGAGAGTCGACGACTCTGGCATTTCGCTCGTCTACGCAGTGTCCAACTGGAGAGGGGCAATTTCCCTTTTTAACATTCTGGCAGCGCAGATTGCCGGTAGAAACGATTGCATTCAGATCTACCTCTTTGAGATTCCTATACTGAGATATTTTCCCAAGCTCAGGATTCTCGATCCCCAATCGAAAGTTCCTAAAGTTTTCGGGCACCTTGCTAATGAAGAGGAAGCCTCTCTCTCCCCTTCTTTCGCAGAAGGACTCATTCAAATGTTTCGCGAGAACGGTTTGGGGCTGCTTTCAGACCGATTTGTAGACGACGACAAGATTCCTTCGTCCCCAGACTTCCGACTCGTGGCCAAACCGCTAGATTTCATCCGAGGCGAGCTGCCTTCGGCACATCTTCACGCTGTCTGATTCGAAGATCTTCCCGATGCTTCGGAAATGTTAGATACCCCTTGAACATCAATACCTTGAAGATCCCCATGTTTCCGGTAGGTTCCCTCCCGTCCCCCAAACATGGATCCTGTACTGTCTCCCCAGTCGCGCCATACCCTCCCCCGAACGCTCCGACTCCTCGCCCCGGGAATGCTTTGTTCCCTAGGCACCCTCGTGCCCATCGATGCGGCCACGACGCCGCTGGTGGTGCGGGTGAACGATTGGGCGGCAATGCCCCTGTCCGGCGATACGGCCACGGATTCCGGGCTGCGCGGTTATCTGGCGCGGGTGAACTTCATGCGGCCGGAGCCGGGGGGTGGCGGGCGGATCTGGGTCTGCGACCTGAATGGCAACCTGCACATTCTCTCCGCCGCGGGTTCCTTCGCGACCCGCAGCAGCCAGCTGCTCGATCAGGCGAAGACGCGCACGGCGTACCTCGATTTCAACGGGCAGTCCGGCACGACGCTGGATGCCGAGAAGGCCTGGGTGCCGGACAGCGCGGGCACCGATACGAGCGCGGTGGCACCGAACGGTTTGTTCCAGCTTTTCACGAAGCAGACGGGCTTTGCCAATGGCCTCGTGACCTTCGAGTTCGATCCGGCCTACGCGAGCAACGGGAAGTTCTACACGGTCCACATCGAGGCGGTGCCGACTTCCTCCAGCCAGGAGAGCGATACGCTGCGGCGACCGGTGACGAGCAAGTTCCCGGGCCTGAATACCACGGGCTACAGCTCCACGCCGCGGATCGCTCCGCCGACTGGCAGCACGACGCGCCAGGCGGTGCTGATCGAGTGGACCGATAGCAATCGCTCGAACCTGAGCTTCGAGGGCACGGCACGCGAGATCCTGCGGATCGGCTACAACAGCAACATCCACCCGCTGGGCGATATCACCTTCGACCCCACGGCGGTCCCCGGCAGCCCGGAGTATGGCGTGATGTATCTGGCGAGCGGCGACGGCAAGGCGGGCGAGACCTATAGCCAACGGCACAATCCGCAATATCTCAGCGGCCTGGTGGGGAAGATCCTGCGGATCATCCCGGATACCACGCTGCACAGCTCCACCAGCACGCTCTCCACGAACGGTCGCTACCGCATCCCGAACAACAATCCCTTCCGCAGCATCGCCGGGGCGCGGGCGGAGATCTGGACGCTGGGTCACCGCAACCCGCACCGCTTCGCCTGGCATGTGGACGAGGCCGGCGGGAACCCGGTGCTGCTCGTGAACGAGATCGGGCTCGATGGCTGGGAAGAGCTCAACCTCGTGAAGCGCGGGAAGAACTATGGCTATAGTGAACGCGAGGGCCCGCAGCAGCTCACCATCCCCTCCAGCGGGACCAGCTACGCGCTCTCCAGCCTGCCCGCGAACGACAAGCTGCTGATCCGCATCACCAACATCTCGAACGCACCCGGCGAGGTGACGCCGGAGTATCCGGTGCTGGCCTACTCGCATGCCTCGGGCCTGGGCGACGCGATCTCGAACGGCTTCTTCTACCGCGGCAATGCCATCCCCGCGTTGCAGGGGAAGTATGTGTTCGGCGACATCACCACCGGTCGCGTGTGGGCGGCGGAGTGGGAGGACCTGCTCGCCGCGGATGATGGCAATCCGTCCACCTTCGCCGAGTTCCAGCCGGTGAGCTTCGTCTGGGATGATCCGAATGACAGCCCGAACGGCGGGCTGGAGACCTACGATCGCTTGTTCAATGTCGTGCTCGGCGGCTATGACTTCCGCGGCGGTGCGGGGGATGGCCTGCCCGGTGGCAGCAGCAGCATGAATTCCGGCACGGGCCGCGCGGACATCCGCCTGGCACTGGATGCGGCGGGCGAGCTCTACGTGAGCAGCAAGAGCGACGGCATGATCCGCAGCCTGGGCACGGTCTACACCACGCAGCCGCTCGATCGCCTGATCGCGATGGGGACGGATACCTCCTTCAGCGTCACGCTCAGCGCGGGCAGCACACCCAGCTACCAGTGGCAGCGCCTTCCCGAAGGCAGCGAGACCTGGATCAATGTAAGCAACGGCTCGGTCTTCTCCGGTGCGACGACTGCGACGCTGGCGCTCGATTCTCCGCCCTATGATTACAATGGCAGCCTCTTCCGCAGCGTGGCCACGTGCAGCGGTGCGCAGGCGATTTCCTCGCCCGCGCGACTGGACCTGAGGGCGATTCCGGATGCTTGGCTCTCCACTTACTTCGATGCCGGCGAGCGGGCGAATGCCTCGATCTCCGGCGACCTGGCCGACCCGGATCGCGACGGGCTGACGAACCTGCTGGAGTATGCCTTCGCCTTCAACCCGGAGGCGGACTCCTCCGCCGTGATGCCCAAGCTGCAGCGCGTGGGGAACAACGTCCGGCTGGTCTTCCCGGTACCGCGCAGCAACGTGAGCTACACCGTGCAGAAGAGCACGAACCTGAGCAGCTGGAGCACGGGCGGGATCACGCTCTCGACTTCCGCAGGGAAAACCACCGCCACGGTGCCGGTATCTTCCGGGCCGAAGACTTATCTTCGGGTGTTGATCCTTCCACTTTGAAGGCTCCTTCACGTTCCCTTCACAGAGAATTCACTGTAGGTTCTTGGCAGACCGAATGGAACTACAATGTAACGTCATTGTGCCTGATTTTCATTGCCTGAACTGCGGCGTGGGGCTTGAAGGTAGGTATGTGGCACCCCACTCTAACCCTATCTCTCCTCGCTGCTTGTTAGTGCCTGTGCGGTGGAGTTCGAAGCTGGCAGGCAGATCACCAGTTACATCGGCAAGCCGGAGGAAATCGTTCCGGCCGATCTGGATCAGGATGGCGATCTCGACCTAGTCGTCCGAGCCGACGACGAGAGCTCGATCACGCTCTACGAAAACACGGGCCGCGGGAAATTCGCGCAGGGCGCGCTTTGGGAAGCTCTCTCCGGCGAGAGGATCCGCGGCATCGCGGACTTCGATGCGGACGGTAGCCCGGACCTGCTTCTGGCCAGCGCACCGGACGAAACCAATCAGGTAACGCTCAAGATCCTCTTCGGCAATGGCCTCTCGGGCTACGGCCCGCGCGAGAACTGGCTGGCCCCTTCCCTCGCCTATCCGGGGTTCCTCGCCGTGAAGGACGTGGACCTGAGTGGCAAGCCCGACATCATCACCGGCAATCGCGCCTTCATCGATCCCGGTCGTGACCAGCCGCTGGAGATCGTCAACTCCGTGGCCGAGTTCGTCACCGGCAGTGTCCGCTGGGCGGATATCAATGACGACGGACTGCCCGACGCGCTGGTCATCCGGCAGACGAACATCATGACTTCCCTGAACCTCGGCGGGGGCAGGTTCGGTCCGGTGAGCGAGTTCCCCGGCAATCTCGGCGTGGTGGAGGATATCAGCTTCGTGAAGGACGAACGCCTGCCGAACGGCCGCGGCTTCATCGTCATCCTCTCGGAGGGCGATAGTCAGCGGGCGGCGCTGGTGGTGGAAGGGGAAGGAGAGGGAGCAAACTCAAGGGTGATCGCCTCGCTTCCTCTTGGGATCACCTCGTCGGACGTGGAGGGTAGCTGGGTGGACAGCTTCTCGATCGCGCCGGGCAAGCCCTTGCTCGCCTCTGTCTTCGACTGGACCTTGGTTCCGCTCGGGCCCGATTACCCCTTCACGTCTACCGGCAGCAGCGTGATCCAGATCGACCACCGGATGCGCGGTGGCAAGACGACCCTGACCAAGAAGACCCGGCTGGCGCTGAATGGCGGCTCCAATCCTCTGGTCCATGCCGATCTCGATGGTGACGGCAAGGACGACCTGGTGGTGGCAAGCTGGCGCGATGGCGATACCGCGAGCGGGCAACTCCGCTACCATCCGGGCAAGGGCGGCGGCAGCTTCGCGGCCAAGGCGGTGGCGATCACCCCGCCGGCCACGGACGACACCATCGAGCATGTGGCCGACTTCGATGGCGATGGCGACAATGACCTGATCGGCCGGGGCATCTCGCCAGTGGACCACACGACCGAGATCTCGGTGTGGATCAACGACGGCAAAGCCAACTTCAAGCGCCGGGTTCTTTTCTCCGGCCTCTACCACGCGCAGCTCGTGAGCATCGCGGATCGCAATGGCGACGAGCGTCCGGACCTGCTGGTTTCCGGCGTGGCATGGAACAAGAAGAAGGGCGAGGGCGAGCGTAGTATCCTGCTCTCGCTTTCGCGCAAGGTCGGCAAACGGCCGACTGTCACGCTTTACAGCGAACCTGCGGACCACCCCTTTGATCAGGTGCGGGCGGGAGATTGGGACAAGGACGGCATTGATGATCTGCTCGTTTGGAAAGAGATCCAAAGCGGAGAGGTCCGGGGCTGTTCTTGGATCAAGGGTTTAGGAAACCATCGATTCGACGCCACGCCGCTGCCATTGGGTACCGGCTATGGCGAAGTGCTGCAGGACATGGACAAAGATGGCGACCTCGACCTGGTGCCGTCTCGCCGCCAGTTCCACGGTGTCGTCCAGACCACTTGGCGCGAGAACATCGGCGCTTACATAGTGCCGGTCGTCCGCGCGTTCCCGACGATCAGCGGCGTGAGCGTGGACAACATCTTCTCCGCCGAGGCGGACTTGGATGGCAACGGCATCGTCGATTTGGTCGGTGCGGTCACGAGCGTGGAGGGCGTGACCTGCCGCCCGCTGCTGGTGCATGTCGCGGCCGGCCAGATCAGCTTCACAACCTTCAATCCCTTCCCGCGCGGGGAGCCATGGTTCCAGAATACGACCAATGGTTCTCCCGCCGGTGCCATTCCCGAGCTGCTTCTCGCCCAGCGCCCGGCAGATGCACCGTGGACCAATATCATCACCGCGCACAGCAATCGCGGCACCGGGCAGTTCTCGAACGCCTTCAGCGTGGATCCAGCCAGCCTCGCGGATTGGGGACCGATCCTGTCCGGAGATCTGGATGGCGATCGGAAGCTGGACATCGTCAGCTCCACCGTCGCGATCCGTCCGCGGATCGAGTGGTTCAAGGGCGAGTCGAATTAGATTACCGGCAATGGACGCAGGCAGGCCGGGGCGCGAGCGATCGCCCCCGGCCTGTTTTTTTTGCCCTCCTGGTGCCCGGGCAAAAGAAAGCCCCGGCACCATGAAGGCACCAGGGCTGACCGGGTTTATTGGCAAAGGGGTGCTAACTCACTACCAACTTGGCGATCCACCAAAGCAGCGGCAGACCGACAATGGCCAGCAGAGTCAATTCAATGCTGAAGCGCCGCGCGTGATTCACCGCAGCCGCGTATTTTTTGGGCATGGAGGGTAGCCGGGGGGTATGCGGTTCCGGCGAACTTGTTGATGCCCTAGATTGCCTAACGGATTCAACCTGAGACTTCTAAAATCTCTGCGCGGAATCGCGGGAGTTATTCACAATTGGAGCGGGCTCCGAGCGGTAGCGGAAGGACTCTCGTCCTTCCGGCGGTTCGCGTCCGCCCCCAAGATCGCCATGGGCTTCCCACTCGTGGACACCCCAGCCGGAAGGACGGGAGTCCTTACCGCTACAAGAGAAGGCCCGGAGCCTTGCACGGCTCCGGGCCCCAACCACTCTCCATGAGAGACTGTCCTGTGATCCGAATCAGACAGCCGTTGCAAGTTCTGCGGCAGGCTCCAGGCCCTTCGCCAGACGCGCCGCGAGAGCCGCGGTGTGCAGGCGCAGTTCGGGAACCGCGGTCGCCTCGAAATATCGTGCCCGCAGCATGGGCCCGGTGACGTAGAGCCACTCGAGCGGATAGCCATTGCGCTGCAGCGCGCGGTAGTCCGCCTGGACCTGGGTGCCGAGGCGGTTCTCATCCGGCACGATGAAGCCGCGGCGGAGCAGGTTCGCGACCAGCGGGTGGTGCACCGTGGAGATATCCCGCGCCGGTCCGGTGGCATCGATGATGTGGTCCGCATCCAGCCAGCGGGTGATCGCAGCGCGGTTGCGCGGGGCGAGTCCGAGGCGCAGGCGGCCGTTCTTATTCTCCACCGAGACGATGGTGCCGCGCTTCACGTCCAGCTTGCCGGTATCGATGAGATTCTGGATCCGCTCGTGAGCCTTCGGCGCGCACTGGTGGCGGTGCACTTCCCAGAAGGGGCTGATGAAGCGCAGGAAGCGGTTGCGATCCCGCGGCGACATTTCCTGCCAGAGCGAGGGCGTCGCGGGACGCACCGCCGCGAAGACATCGCGCCAGTCGCCGCCATCCTTTTCATGCCGGGCGATGGCTTGGCGGAAGAGGCGCACGCTGCGGCGGAGATTCGAGTCCGGCAGCTCATCGAGTTCCGGCGGCTGCACCAGCGAGGCATTGCGATGCGGCCGCGGCAGCAGGCCATTGCGGGAGATCGCGTGGATCTCGGTGGCATTCCCCTGCCGCTCCAGCTCCAGCACCGCATCGATCATGGTCAGGCCGCTGCCGATCACCAGCACGGTCTGGCCCGGCTTGATCTTCTCGTAGGTCTCCGCGCTGCGGGCGGAGAGGGTGTGCTGGGCCCAGATCGAGCCGGAGAATGCGGAGCCCTGGTTACCGCTGGCCAGCACCACGCGGGAGCACATCAGCGCGCTGTTATCCTTGAGCGTGAGAACCGCCACGCTGCTGGCGGAATTCGTCTGAATGTCGATCACCCCGCGGCGATCGATCCGCAGGTTAGGACATCGCTGCTGTGCTTCCTCCAGACAGTACTTGATGTAGTCGCCATAGACGCGGCGCGGCAGGAAGTCGTCCGGCCCCACGGTCTCGCCCAAAGTACGACGGGCATAGTGGTAGAAGTGATCCGGCTCATCCTGGAAGGCGCTCATGCGGCGCGCCGGGATATTCATGAGCGCGTGCGGATCGTCCCGCCGGTAGGCCAGGCCGGGGCCCGCCTCGCCTGCCTCCTCGAAGAGGATCACCGGCCGGTCGGGCAGGCGCAGCGCGAGATGGATCGCGGTGAAGGTGCCGCTGAAGCCGGCTCCGATCACGGCCACGGGTGAGAGCGAATTCGACATAAAAGTACTAAATTTAGTATAGTATTACGTGAAATGAGTGACGGCAGTTCTCAGAAACGGGCCTTGCGAGCCTGACGGCGCGAGATCTTGGCCTGCGCGTGCACGAGGCGCGCGAGGAAGCGGGCCAGGCCATTCACGGAACTGGTATCGCTCCAGTCCTCCGGGATGATCAGGCGGACCTGCCAGCGTTCGTCGTGGCGGACCGGCTTGAGGTTCATGAGCGAGGGGAAGCGGATACCGCGACGCTCGCGGGCGGTGGCGAATTCACTCCCCTGCTCCAGCGATTTGTAGAGAGCCGGGCTGACTTCGCCGGAGATCAGGAAGTCGCTCACGTTCGCGGTCTGGACCTCGATCCAGCCATCGGCCGCCTGCTCCTTGAACTGGTCGGCGAGGTGGCCGAGGAGATCCCAATCCTCGCGGGAGGGGGCATCTTCATCCAGCTCCAGCGCCACGGGATTCGCCACCGGCAGCATCCGCAGCACGGCATTCCCCGCCAGGCGCGGATGCTGGCTCAGGATCTCGATGAACTGCAGCAGCACCTGCGAGGGCACCTGCGAGCCGGGAGTATTCCAGCCGATCATGCCGACCACAGGGCGGTCTTCAGGCGGCTTGCCCGCGCCGGTGTGGGTGAAGACGGGCGCTCCGTATTTGAACCCCATGTAATAGATCGGGAACTCGATGCGACCGGTGAGGTGCTCGGAGAATTCGCAGTGCTCCACATAGCCTTGGACGAGGTTCCGGAGATTCTTGCGAAGATCGGGATGCAAGGTCGTGATGTGCATGGTGTTTTTGTTGGGATTTGCGCCAAGCGGGCAATGCCCACGGCTTATTCCTACTTACACGTATATTTTAACCGGTCTAGGAAAAAAGCCGCCCGGAGCAGGAGGGTGCTGACCCTCAATGCCTACGAATCGCCGATTGCCCCCCTGCCGCGGCTCAGAAATAGACGCGCACCCCGGTGAGCCAGGTCAGGCCCTCGTAGTCCCCGCCGTTGCCGCCACCATCGAGGTGGGCGTACTCGCCGCCGGCCATGAGCTTCAGCTTGTCGCCGTAGATGAAGTACTGCGCGCCGAGGTAGAGCGCGTGATACTCATCGCCGCGGCCACCGCCGGTCAGGAAGGGAGCCTCGCCCTCGTAGCGGTTCTGGCGGATCACGCTGTCCGGGCCATCGCCGGTGGTGAAGCTGTAGCGGCCCACGAGTTGGAGGCGCTTCGGGATGATGTCGTACATCGGCTGCACGAACATGCCGAAGACATCGCCATCCCGGCCCTCCCCGCCCGAGCCGTTGAAGCCTTCCACCACCAGTTGAAAGGGGCCCTCCTGTCCCCAGAAGGTCGCGGAGACGATGTCGTCGTAGCGCGTGAAGAGGTAGTCGTCCTTGTCGTGACCGCTATGGATCCAATCGAGGCGGAAGTCCGCGCGCTCCCAGCCGAAGGCGGCCTTTGCATCGTAGCCGATGCCGGCACCCACGCTATACTCGCCGCCGAATTTCCCGAACTCCTTGTCGCTGTCGTTCGAGTAGCCGCCGACCTGCCATGAGAAGTCGCCCACTTTCCCCTCCGCGGTGAGGCCGAGGATGCGGTTCACGCGGAGCTGGTTGAAGACCTGCGAGCTGTCGAAGGTCTGCTGGAGGTCGCTCGATTGCAGCCAATCGAAGTAGCCGATCAGCGGCTTCATATGCCCGGCGGTGAGGGTGAAGCTCTTGGTCGGCTTCCACTTGAGATAGGCATCCTCCAGGCCGTTATAGAAGGGATCGAAGTTGTCCGTGCTCTGGAAGGTGGCGCGAAGTTCGAGAGTCTTCTCGAGCATCTTGGCATCGAAGCCGAAGCGGAAGCGGCGGTCCTCCCACTCCGCGTCATCTCCTTGGTCGGAGTCCAGCCAGTGGTACTGGCCCTGATACTTGCCGATCAGCTTGAACTCCTGGAGCAGCGGATTGGCGTCGTTCTTGTAGAGGACTAGACCGCCCCAGATCTTGTCGAAGGTGGCGGTCTCTTCGGCGGAGGGAGTGGCGAAAGGATCGAACTGGAAGGCGCCTGCGGAGGGGGCGAGCAGGGAGACGACTGCGGGAAGAAGCAGGAAGGGGACACCCGGGGTGCGGGTAGTGTAGGTGGATTTCATCCTCGGTTGGACAAGCTGCTTCCGAGGCGGGGCCGGAGGCAAACCCGGGTAGTGTCAGAGAGTCAGGAAAGTGGACTCACGGGATCTCGACACGAAAGGATCCCACGGACACCAACCCGAAAGCGGCGATGCTCGCCGCACTCCACAGAGCCTGCGGCTCCAAGGGGTCAGCGTAAGAAGCGACGACGTTCCTGTCGTCGCGGTGAGCGCGATGAACGGGGACAGGAATGTCCCCGCTCCCTAGCGCTTCGCGTGCTTCCGCCAAGTCAGGATCCGGATCCGTTCTCTTCCTTCGAGGACGGGAAGCGGGTCTTCTCGAGGCTATCGACCTGGGTCACGCGGCCATCGTGGACGATGACCTGAACGGAGCCGAAGCGGAGTTCTTCCACCTTCTTGCGGACCACCTCGACCCAGTCGGCCGGCGGCTCGATGGGAGTCTCATTCGCCTTCATGTTCTTCAGCCGGAGCGGTGGCGAGCTGGGACAGACCGACGAGGAAGCCATCGGCAGGGTCGGCCTTGCCGCGGGCGGAGATCGCACCCACCTTGGCACCGGCGAGGGAAGAGAAAGGCGGCGCAATGCCGTCGCGGCGCATCTTGCGCAGGGTGACTTCCACCACTTGGGCGAGGGTATAGCGGTCGAGGATGTTCGCGATCGCGTTCCGCACGTCGATCATGAGCATCCGGAGGCCGCAGTGGTCCTCATCCGGGCAGGTGCAGCGCTGGTAGGCGAACTCGCTGGCGCAGCAAATCGGAGCCAGACGACCGTCCATCAGGCGGACCAGGTCGCCGATGCGGATCTTGTCGGCCGGGGTGGCCAGTGCGTAGCCGCCGAGCTTGCCGCGCTTGGTTTCCACGATGCCGGCCTCGCGCAGTTCCTGGAGGATTCGCTCGATGAACTTGAGCGGCAGGCGGTTGGCATCGGCCAGCTCGACCCCGGAGACGGTGGGCAGGCCCATTTCGGCAGCGATACCCAGATGGATGGAGGCGCGGAGAGCGTATTCGGCTTTCTTGGAAAGATGCATCGGCGAATGTTGACCGATTGGTAGGCTATTAAATCCGCGAGTCAAGGCGAGTTTCCGGCCCGGGGTGCTGGAGCGGGCGGGATTTCCTCGCCATTGCAGGGGGAATTGCTTCATTGCTTAGGAGATGTTGAGCGTTGTGGAGATGCGCAGGGCGCTGGTGCCGGGCCTGCTCGCCTGTGGGATTTCGTCCGGCTCAGGGCAGGCGGCCGACCCCGGGCTGAAGGAGATCGTGGCGCCCTTCATCGAGAACCATTGCGTATCCTGCCACGGGCCGGAGAAGCAGAAGGGAAAGCTACGGCTCGACACGCTCTCCCCGGATTTCCGCAGCCCGCTCTCCGCGGAAAAATGGAAGGAAGTGCTGAACGCGGTGAACGGCCACGAGATGCCGCCGGAGGACGAACCCCAACCGGAAGCCGCGGAGGCCGGGCGCTTCGCCGAGTGGGTGGAGCAGCAGCTGGCCCGGGCCGAGATGGAGCGGCGCTCGACCCGCGTGGTGCTGCGGCGGATGAACCGCGCCGAATACGACAACACGATCCGCGACCTGATCGGGATCGACTGCCAGCCCGCGGAGGACTTCCCGGAAGACCCGCCTGCCGGGGGCTTCGACAACATCGGCCAGGCGCTCACGATCTCCCCGATGCAGGTGGAGCTCTACTATGCGGCGGCGCGCAAGATCCTCGACCTAGCCCTGCCGGAAGGGCCGCGGCCGGAGGGGATCAAGTGGCGCTTCGAGCCGGAGGAGAATACCGGCGGCATGGACCGGCTGCGCGTGAAGCGGGGCGAGGACAACATCCTGCTGAACGACGGCGAGAATCCGACCGAGAAGGGCTTCACCGTGGTGCACCACCGGGCTTGGAACAAGAACATCGGCTTCCGCTCCTTCCACGTGCCGGTAGAGGGCGACTACATCCTGCGCTTCCGCGCCGCCGGTCGCGTGCCGAGCCGCAAGCAGGTGGTGGAAGGCGGCGGCAAGATCGTCGCCCGGCATCGCGACGAAGAAACGGCGAAGAACCCGGAGGGCGCGAAGTATCATCAGGAGGATTTCGCGGCGAAGATGGAGATCTTCGCGAAGCACCGGATGTATGATTACGGTCCGCCTCGGGTGAAGATCACGCGCCATCTGGGCGGTGCGCCGCAGGTGATCGCGGAGATGGATGTGGATGCTCCCTTGAGCGCGCCGGAGGAGTATGAGGTCAAGGTGCACCTCACGCCCGCGGAGGGCGGATTCGAAATGGAGTATGCCTACGATATTCCTAGTACCCTGGAGAATTTCTGGATGCAGGAGCGGGACGAGTTCCCGCGGCCCGAGCTGCTGGTCGATTGGCTGGAGCTGGAGGGTCCGGTGATCGGAAGCTGGCCGCCGGAGAGTTCGCAGCGCTTGCTCTTCGACTCGGCCGCGAAGGATCAGGACGAGACGGCCTATGCACGCGAGGTGCTGGCGCGTTTCATGCCACGCGCCTACCGGCGGCCGGTGGAGGCGGCGGAGATCGAGGCGAAGCTGGAGCTTTTCAAGAAGGTGCGGGCGGAGAAGCCCAGCTTCAACGAGGCGATCAAGACGCCGCTGGCGGCGGTGCTGGCCTCGCCGCACTTCCTATATCTGGTGGAGCCCGAGTCGCCTGGCGCGAAGGCGAAGCCGCTGAACGGGCATGAGCTGGCGGCGCGGCTGTCCTACTTCCTGTGGTCCTCGATGCCGGACGAGGCACTCACCAAGCTGGCGGAGAGCGGCGAGCTGCTGAAGCCCGCCGAGCTGCGCAAGCAGGTGCGGCGGATGCTGGGCGACGGGCGCAGCGCGGCCTTCGTGACGAACTTCGCGGGCCAGTGGCTGGGGCTGCGGAAGGTGGGGGCGAATCCTCCGGCACGCACCCTCTACCCGGAATACGACAGGCATCTGGAAACCTCGATCATCCGCGAGTCCGAGGCCTTCTTCGCCGAGATCCTGCGCCACGATCTCGATGCGCGGAACTTCATCCGCAGCGAGTTCGTCACGATCAACGAGCGGTTGGCGCGGCACTACGGGATCGATGGCGTGCGCGGGGACGAGATGCGGCGGGTGGCGGTGACGCCGGACTCGCGGCGCGGCGGCTTGGTGACGCAGGCGTCCTTCCACTCGATCACCTCGAACGGCACGCGGACCTCACCGGTGCTGCGCGGCACCTGGATCCTCAAGACGCTGTTAGGCCGCGACCCCGGGCTGCCGGTGGCGAACGTGGGCGAGATCCAGCCGAAGGTGCCGGGGATCGACAAGGCGACCGTGCGGCAACGGCTGGAGATCCACCGCCAGCTGGAATCCTGCGCGCGCTGCCACGACAAGATCGACCCGCTGGGGCTGGCGCTGGAGAACTTCAATGCCGCGGGCGAGTGGCGCGACCAGGAAGGCCACGGCTACAACGGGCGGATCGAGAAGGATGACCCGGTGATCGACGCGAGCGCGAAGATGCCGGACGGCACGGAATTCAGCGGGGTGGCCGGGCTGCAGGCGCAACTGCTGAAGAGCGAGGATCTTTTTCTGGCCGCACTCGCCCGCCAGCTCAGCACCTACGCGCTGGGCCGCGAGCTGGGATTCTCCGACCAAAACGCCCTGCGCTCCTTCGTATCCACCATGAAGGAGGAAGACTACACGCTGCGCTCGCTGATCGAAGCCATCGTCTGCTCCGAACTGTTCACCACGAAGTAAGCCGCCATGAATCCGGTTTTCCACACTCCCCTCTCCCGCCGCACCGCGTTGCGGGGGCTCGGTGTCACGCTCGGGCTGCCGCTGCTGGAAGCGATGCTGCCGCGCACGCTGCATGCGGCACCCTCGACCTACCGGCCGCTGGCGCGATCCGGCGCGAAGCCGGTGCCGCGCGCGATCTTCTGCTACGTCTCGAACGGGGTGAACATCATGGACTGGGTGCCGGAGGCGAAGGGCAAAGGCTATGCGCTCTCCCCCACCCTGCAGACGCTGAAGGATCACAAGGAGCACTTCTCCGTGCTGTCCGGGCTGGGCCATCCGCGCTGTGCCGGTGGCCACAGCGGCGGCGATACCTGGCTGACAGGGGCGGACCTGCTGTCGGTGCCGGGGAAGGACTATACCAATAGTATTTCGATCGACCAATTGATCGCGGAGAAGGTGGGGATGAACACGCGCTTCCCCTCGATCGAGATCGGGGACGAATCGGGAACCGGCACGGCGACGCACAGCCACACGCTGGCCTTCGACCGGAACGGCACGCCGCTCCCCGCGGAGAACAGCCCGCAGCGCTTGTTCGAGCGGCTCTTCGTGGCGGATGATGCGGACTCCCGCGAGGCCACGCTGAAGCGCTATGCCGAGAAGCGCAGTATCCTCGACGAGGTGCTGGGCGAGGCGCGCGCGCTGGAGAAGAAGCTGGGGCAGGAGGATAAGACGAAGCTGGCGGAGTATCTGGCTGCCGTCCGCGAGACGGAACTGCGGGTGCAGCGGCAGGTGGCGTGGGTGGATGTGCCGAAGCCGCAGATCGAATCCAGCGGGCTCCAGCTCAACAGCAAGCCGGGCGACGCGCATGACCGGCCGATGTGGCTGGATGTGATGCTGGAGCTCTGCTACCTGGCCTTCGCCACGGATACCACGCGGGTGATCACCTTCGAGTGGGCGCGGGAGGCGGGCGGCTATGGCGTGGGCGGCGAGAATCACCACGAGCTCTCCCACCACGGCGGCGATCCGGGCACGCTGAAGAAGCTGGCCGAGGTGGATCGCGGGTATCTGGAGCGCCTCGCGCGCTTCATGGACTTCCTGAAGAACACCGATGAGGAAGGCCGCCCGATGCTGGATCACACGATGCTGGTCTATGGCTCCGGGATGAACAGCGGGACGAACGGCGATCACTCGCCGAAGAACCTGCCGCTGCTGGTGGCAGGTGGCAGCGCCTGCGGGCTGAAGCACGGCCAGCACATCGCGCACGATCCGGACAAGCACCCGCCGCTCTCCAACGTGCTGCTGACGGTGGCGCAGAAGATGGGCGTGGAGACGGGTGAATTTGCGGACAGCAGCGGGGAGTTCTCGGAACTGGTTTAGCGGGGCTGCGCGGGATTCGCAGCGGCCGCGTGGAGTTCCTTGGCCAATTCGGCGGCGGTCCATTCGCCTTCGACGAAGATCTTGCGGACCTTCCCTTCGCGATCGATGACGAGCGTGCGGAGGTTGTGCTGGATCAGGCCGCGGTCGTCCCAGAAGTCGAGACCGCTCTGGAGGGTGAGGGTGGTGATGTCCTTCAGCTCGCCGGTGGCGAAGAGCCAGCGCTCCTTGTCCTTGCGATGGGCATCCGCAAAGGGCTTCAGGATCTCCGGTGTATCGCGACGGGGCTCGATGGAGACGGAGAGCAGGCGCCAGTCCTTCGGGGCCGAGGAGCCTTCCGCCAGCAGGAGTTCTTCCGTTTCCTGGAAGAGCTTGTTCACGCGCGGGCAGAAGGTTGGGAAGGGGCAGCGGGTGTAGATGAAGGTGAGGGCGAAGGGCTTGCCCTTGTAGTCGGAAAGCTCGAAGGGGCGGCCGTGATCATCGACCAGCTTCGCATCCGGCAAGGGCTGTCCCGGCTCGATCGGCTTGAGCCCGGCGGCCTCCTCCTTCACGGCGGCGGCGCTGGCGGCGGGTGCGACGACATGGACCTTGTCGATCCAGCCGTCCTCGTTGGTGACATTGAGCCGGAAGGTGATGCCATCGCCCACGCCGACGCCTTCGAACTCCTTCGCATCGCGGGCTTTCAGGGTCATGGACATGGGTTCCATGAAGCCGGGAATCTCCTCGTGGTAGATGACCGCGGCGGGCACGTCCGGCTTGAGCTTCTCCACCACTCCCCTCACCTCGTAGGTGCGGATCTCGCCATCGGCGAGCGGCGGCTTCTCCGCGGCGGCGGCGAGACTGAGGATATAGGGAAGCGTGAGGATGATCTTGATCGATGACATGACTAAGGTGGGGGAATGGGAGTGGATGCCGTGGCGCCGGATTCCTGCGCCCGGGCAGCGATCCAGCTCTCGGTGATGGCAAGGACTTCGGGCGCGGACTCCTCCTTGTACTCGAGGCGGGCGAACTCCGTGCCATCGGCACGCAGGGCGACGAGCGTGGGCCAGGACTTGATGCCCAGCCTGGTGGCCCAAGAGGTATTCTCGGCCAGAAGCTCGGGCGCAGGCGGCTTGCGCTGCGGGAAATCCGCATTCACGAGGGCGAAGTTCTTCATGAAGCGATCCGCGAACTCCGCATTCATGAACACGGTTTCATCGAGCTTCAGGCCGCGGGCGCTCCAGTCCGATCCGGTGAAGACGACCACGGCGAGGCGCTTGGTGATCGCGGCATCGGCGAGGGCATCCTTGATGGTCGGCGACCATGCGATGCCGCAGGCATGGAGCATCGATTGACTTAACAAAATCGCCACCGATGCTCCGATGAGACGGCACCTCCATGAATTGCTATTTTGATACATGATTACTTGATCAATGTTTCTTCCGGTCTAAGAGGTTCCACCATGCCGCAGCGCAGCACCCTCACTTTCCTCCACGCACTCGCAAGTCTCACGGCGGCCCTGAACGGGCAACCGACGAGCACTACCGGTGACACGAAGACCATGCCGCGCACGGCGGCGGAGGCACTCTGCGGTCCGGAGATCGTGCTGCTGGGCGATGCCTGGGAGCACGTGCAACTGGAGCGTGACGCGCTGCGCCAACTGGCGAAAGAAGGCGACCTGGTGATCGTGCCGCAGAAGACCGCGGCGCTGCGCTCTCACCTGGTCTTCATGCAGAACCGCAGCGTGATGATCTTCGGCGAAGCGAGGAAGGCTCTCGACGCTTCGATCGCGGAGGCGCAGGCGATCTTCCCGCGGGTGAATGCGCTGGCGCTGACCGAGAAGCGGGAGGAGCTGCTGAGCCAACTGCCGACTCTGGAGAAGCTGCTCCTGAAAGTCGGCGAGCAGTATCCGGAGGAGGCGCTGGTGTCCTCCAGTGCGGCGAGCTTCCTGCTGCCGCCGGTGGTGCCCACGCTGTTGATCGACCTGCAGGCGACTCCGCCGCGGGCCGGCGAAGAGAGCGTGGTGCGCTTCCGCCTCAAGAATGGAAGCGGCAAGCCGGTCACGCCGGACGACCTGCACACGACTCACACCGAGAAGCTGCACGCGCTGCTGCTGGACCCGCAATTCCGCGACTACCATCACGAGCACCCGCAGCCGACGGGCACGCCGGGCGAGTATGAATTCCGCTTCACGCCGAAGCACGACGGGCCCTACCGGCTGTGGCTGGACGCGATGCCGGTGGCGACGGGGCGCGGCGAGTTCCCCATCTCCGAGCTGAGCAAGATTCCGCGGCCCTTCAAGAAGACGGCGATCCCCACGGAGCAGGTGCTGGCCACCACGGTGGATGGCTACCGCTGCGAGCTGGCGCTGCAGAATGGCGAGCTGCTTTTCGGCAGGCCGGGCATGGTCACGCTCGCGATCGCGGATGAGAGCGGCGAGCCGGTAGACACGCTGCAACCGGTGATGGGTGCCTTCGCGCACATGGTCGGCTTCGCGGATGATTTCCAGACCATCCTCCACATCCACCCCACGGGGGGCATGCCGCTGCCCGGTCAATTTGGCGGGCCGCGGATCGACTTCCAACTGCGCCCGAGCCAGCCGGGCTGGCTGCGCCTCTACGTCCAATTCTCGGTGGAGGGTAAGGAGCATCTGGCGGAGTTCGTGGTGAAGGTCACGGTCCCCTGAGGCCTGGAGGCAGCACGTTCACGAGCGCGCACTGCCTCCAGACGGGGGGGAGGAAACTCAACTCAATCGTCCGAGTCCACGGGCACACGGAACTTGCGGATGTGGATGCCGTGCGGATCGGAGCGCTCGACGCCGGTAGCATCCTTGTTCGTGGTGGGGATGACGCGCAGGAGCTTGCCGACCTTGCCGCGCTGGCGGACATCGATGACGCCAAGTCCCGGGGTGAGGCCGACGGCGTTGTTGAAGGCGGGGTTGTTCCCTGTCAGGGGATTCGGCCCGCGTAGCGAAGCATAGGCGCGGTCGCCATCCGGCGAGAAGCGGATGAGGTCCGGGGCGGGATCCGCGGAGGGCGCGCCGCCGAGCAGGATCTCGTTCACGATCTTGTCCTTGTCCGGATCGACGACGATCACGCGGTTGTCCGCGCGATCCACGACCCAGAGGTGGTCCTTGTGCGGGGTGAAGACGAGGCCGTGTGAATCCGTGCGGCCGCGGGTCTCCGGGGTGACGGGCGTGGGACCGTGATCGAAGACGACCTTCGGCGACGGGGAGTTCGGGGTGAGGATCGGCTTCTTCGCGGAGAAGGACTTCCACGGCAGCGTGTAGAGCACGGATTGATAGCCGATGGTGGCACCGCCACCGCCGCCGGAGTTGAAGTAGAGCTTGTGATCCTTCTGTACGGCGATGAGGCCGGCGGGCTCCACGAACTCCTGCGTGTACTCCGCCACGATGGTGATGGGCGTGGTGCGCGCGGTGACCACGAAGGCCCCGCCGCCGCGCAGGGTGACGAAGGCGAGGTCCCCCTTCGTTTGCTCGGGATAGGTGATGATGGCGGCATTGTCCGGTCTCAAGGCCGCACTCTCGCGCGGGGCGCCGCTCGGGGTCAGGCCATTGGCGAGATCGAGGGTGGCGGTGTTATCGAGCGAGAAGGTGTTCGTGGCGTAGTCGGTATCGATGCGCTGGACGAGCTTGCCGTTCTGGTTCGCCACGAGGATGTAGTCTTCATCCGGTGAAGGATTCGAGGCATGGGCCTGCACGCCGACATCCACGGCGTAAACGATCTGGCGCGTGGCGGCCTCGATGATGATGAGGTGGCCGGTGGCGACGAAGGTAATGAGGGCGTGGGTGCCGCTCTTGTTAAAGCTGATGTAGTGGGGCCGCACGGGCGCGGTGCCGGTGACCTGCTTGATGTAGTCGGCATTCGCGCCGCCGAGGGAGATCGTCTCCACCACGGGATTCGGATTGCCCGCTTCCTTGAAGTCCTCGCCGCGGTAGATGTGGATGTTTCCCCCGCTATCGAGGGAGCCGTTGCCATCCGAATCATAGGTGTTCGATTGGTCGATAAGCCAGATCTCATGGCGGAGCGCGAGCTTCTGGCCGGCCTGCGCGAGCGATGCGCTGCCAAGGGTGAGGGCGAGGAGCGGCAGTGCCGCACGACGATAGGATGAGTATTTCATGTTGGAGGTACAAGTCGGTTCATGCCCGATGAGGGCGATGGATGGCCTCCGGAGCTCCGGTCAACCTGGGGAGGAGGAAGCGGCAGATGACTGCTCGCCCGGACCGCCTCCACTCACGGGGTCGGCGGTGCGTCGCTGCCCGGCGTGGACGCATCAGGTGCAGGGACGACGGACGAAACTAGAGTCTTTGGTAGGAGATTCGCAACTGAAAATTTCCCCGCGGGATGCCTGCCCCTGTGCATGACAGAAATAAAGTGAGATATCTTGTACGTTCAGCGGTCCTCCGGTCATTTAGAAGTATATGACTGTAGAGCGAGGCAACATGGCGGGCTATCGAGGGAGCGGCAGCGGATTTGAAGAGTCCGGGCAGGGCATGGCATGTGCCATTTGCGGGGCGACGAGCAGCGCCGACGGGAAGAAATTCATCAATCCTACCCGGCTGCGGACTCACATGCTGGAGTGCCACCCGGAGGCGATCGGGAAGAGCGTGCCGACGCACGGGATGAGGCCCGCACCACGGCCGGCGGTGGTGAGATCGTGCCGGTGTTGCGGGTTCGGGACGAAGGGAGATTACCGGAGAGGGCCGGAGGAAAACGGTTCCTTGAGGGAGTTGTTCCGGATTTGAGGGGGGGCGCTTAAGGTGGGGAAGAGGAACGGCAGACGTCCTATTCGGGACCTAGTTCTTGCCCGCGACCTCCCGGTGCCCCTTCAGGGCACCAATCTGCCAACGATGTGACCCAGGGTTGCGTCGCGATGCTCCTTACCTGATCTTTCCTCGAAAGTGAGGACACGGGAAGTAGGGTAACTTCCCAGAACCGATGAATCCGAAAGATCCGCTGCGCCCCATCTCCAATCCGGCCAAGCGCAGGCAATACGACGAACAATTCAAGCG